>CAVAWS010000051.1:2636-5589 GCA_963592455.1 Paratractidigestivibacter sp.
GGTAAGTCAAGATTTTCTATATATGTTTTTTTCTTTTTTATAGATAACTTTTCATCTTTTAAAGTATCTACTAATACTTTTGTAACCATAAATGCACCTTTTCTAATCAAGTTTTATTTTGGTAGAAAAACTTCTTATGTTAAAACCCCCTTGTATTTCATAATAGTAATTTATTAAATTATTCATGTTTTTATACATGGTATCAACAGATGAATCTTTATAGCATCTTAAATATAATGCGGTAAACTTTTCATTTGGTAAGTTAAACACATGATAATTTTTTCTAAATTCCTCGTCTGTTAATATTTTATATACTCTGGTACTTGGCATTATTGGTAAACCTTGCATTTTACAGTATGCTTCATAAACCTTGTCTAACAGTTTATAATATATTAGATTAAAACTCGGATTTTCTTTCTTTTTTAAAGCTTTAAGTTCATCAAAGAAATCCCATATATGATAATTATATAAATCTAATTCTTTGCTAGTAATAGTTTCAAATGGTTTATCAATATACTCTAATGCTAAGTCTTGAAGTTTTTTTACCTCATCTTCAAGATCATATATAATTTTTCCATATGCAAACATATTTTGGGTGGTTTGCATATTTCTTTTATAATTTTCTTCCATGTATTCTTTTATCTTCGATACAGGATTAATAAAATACTCTATTAAATAACTGTTTGACTCAGTAACACCATGAGAAGAATAATTACAGGTGTCTTTAAGAACCAGCTGAACATCTATATCAGAATACTCATTATTATTACCGGTTGCATAACTACCACAAAGTATTGCACCTATTACATCATCATTATCTTCATAATTTTTTAAAAACTCTTTTAATGCTAATTTCCATTTTTCAACCATTATATCACCTCTTTTTATGAAAAAACTCCTTGCATTTTTTCTGCAAGGAGTGCTAATTACACGGTACCATCCCACTTTTAACTTAATTGTTTTGATAACATGTCCTTAAAAGACACGGAAAATCTCTTTCGAGCTCTACTCATGGGTAGTGGTCATATAACTTATTTACTTAATTTCCATCATCATAAGCTCTCTATAAAACTTATTATATAATCTTGTCCCAATCAATGTATTTATAACAAAATAATACTACAAATAATTTATTTAGTCAATCAAATTATTTTTTTACATTTGTATTTTCTCTTTCTCTAGATTTTATATCATATTTATTTAATGTTTCTTGTAATTCTTCAAATTCAATAGGATTTATGGTTACTTTCAAATTATCCTTTGTGTAGAAAATATAGTTTTCTCTTCTTATTTTGTTAATAGTATCTTGTAGTTCAGGCTTATTAACACATCCATTTTCTTTAATATCTTTTTTTATTTTTAAATTAAGCAAAAACAAACTTATTTTATTTATGTTTTTTACGTAAACTCCTAATTTTTCATTATTATATATATCTTCATAATAACCTTCTAAACTATCAAAATTATTTATAAAATCATTTATTTCTTCTTCACTCATGTAATTTGATAAATATTTTCTAAGACCATTTATACCTGTTTTAAAATATATTTTCTCAAGTATTTTAGAACCTATTATATCATCTAATATTCCAGCGTAACGTACTAAGTAAAAGTATCCTGTTGCATGCTTATTATTAAAATATTTACCATTTAAATACTCTGTATATCCTTCGTTAATTCCATCACCTGTTTTACAATCGTTATCTAAAAAACCCGCTGATGCCATGTGAAATAATTCATGAGTTAATGTTGTTTTTTTTAATTTACGATCTAAATTACTATTGTCTGATAAAAGTATTATGTTATAATTGTGGCTATATAAACCACCTATATTATCGCCAGCTGAACTTTTTTTCATATAAATCTTCAAGTTTTGTAATTTATTATCCAATGTTTCTGGTGCATAGAAAAACTCATCATGAACTAAAATTGTAAACTCCTTAATTACATTTTTATATTTTCTTTTGACATCTTTTTTTAACGCATTATTTTTTTCTAAAAATGAATTCATAAAGTGTTCATCTAAGGTAGTTTCATTTTGTTTTTTATTTAGTTTAAACTTTTTAGTCTTATCAATAGTATAGGATAGCACAGTACCGTTTACTAAAGAATCAAGCAACTCATTTATATTCAAATGTATCACCTATTTCCTCTTATTTTCACTTATCATTTCCATATCAACTGTTAATTGCTTTATTCTCTCAATAATTCTAACAGCTTTTACTTTTTCTAGTTTATTACCTGCTAATGATAAATGATTTTCTAACTCTTTTATATTTAAATTTGATGTTATAAAGGTAGGAAGTCCTTCTTGCATTCTATACTGCATAATAGAACCCAATATTTCATCCCTATTCCATGCTGTAACAGACTCTGCACCTAAGTCATCTATTAATAATAATTTAGAGTATTTAACCTCATTAAACTTATTAGAAAATTCATCATTACTACTAGATGAAAAAGCTGCTTTTAAACTTCTTAAATACTCAGGCCAGTATACTACTGTACTCTTAACATTCTTTTTTGCAAGTTCATTAAACATAGCTGAAATAAGATATGTTTTACCACATCCAAAACTTCCATGTAAAAATAAACCCTTTAACTCATCTTCTGTTTTATAAGATTTAATAAACTTTATTAAGTAATTTATTACACTAGTTCTAGAATCATCATCAGTATAAATATCTTTTATTTTAGCTTCTCTTATTTCTTTTGGAATATCAATACTAGTTACATTACTAAGGTATGAAAACTCATTATCATGTTTTTTCTTATACTTACAAGCTACGTATGAAAAATTAATTTTCTTATCCTCTAAAACAGGCAAATAGCAATAACCCGTCATCTTATTTTTACAAGAAAGAAGTGATTTACAATGTTTACAATTTTTATATTCACAGGCACAATCTTCAATAATAGATGTGTATTTCATAAGTTCATCATCACTTAAATT
>CAVAWS010000051.1:5599-7759 GCA_963592455.1 Paratractidigestivibacter sp.
AATTAATACTATCTACAAGTTCTTTAAAATACTCATTTTCCTTTTTTGCATTTTCAAAAGCTAATTTTAATCTATAATCTAAATCTTTTATATTATGGGTAAAATTATTTATATTTTCCATATAATCCTCCTTATGAAAACTCCTTTAACATATCTTTAAGTGATTGTTCTTTTTCTTCATCTATTTCATTTTTCTCTATTTTTTGATTAAACCAATCAGGTAATTTTTCTTCTATTATATTCTTAGTACTACTAATTTTTGTAGTGCTTTCTTTTTTTAACTTTTTATGTTCTTTTTCTGCTGCTTTCATCGCTTCATCTACTGTTTCTACATTAAGCCTTTTCCACTGTGATGCTATTGTTTCTATAAATGCTCTATTAAGTTTTTTATTATTTATTTTAAGTACATAATCTATTAAGACATTTACAACACCTGGATTTAATTTAAAATCATTTAATAATGAATCTAGCAGGTTCAAATCTCTAACAGATGGTTTTGCTCCGTTACTCTTACCTTTTAAGAACTTATATGGGCTAGTATTTTCAAATACATATATCATTTTTGCTCTCTTATCTGCTGCCCCTACTGGATTTTTCAAATACTCTGGCTGACTTTTATAAACCAAAGATGGAAGTTTATTCTCGTTTTGATATTTATAATAATTTCTAACATTTTTTCTAAGCAATGTTTTATCCACTAAACCATTTTCTTTTATAGAATTTAATATTGCAGGCTTCATTTCTAATGCATCTAAGTCATATACAAAAGATAAGTTTGTTATAAGCTCTTTTATCTCCTTACTAAACGTTCTATTTGTAATTACACCTTCTGGTACTGATGATATTAAAAGATCAAAATCAAAAGACTTATCAATTAGTATATTACCTGTTTTATTAACTCTAATATCAGAGTTTAAGTTATCATAAGTTGTAGAAGAAACACTTTCAAACACATCATCAAACTTGCATGTTAACTCTTCATACCCTGAAAGTGATATCCTAGGTACTTTAAAATATTCAAGCAATTTCTCATACTCTTTTTTACCAACGTTATTATATAAAACTATGTTAAGTATTGGATGATTAAAAAACTCATGTGCTGATATTGGAGAATATAATTCATATACGAAATTATTTACATTTTCTTTTTTTACAAATGTTTTTAAAAGTCCAATTGCTTCTAATTTTCTTCTAGCAGTTACGATAACGTTCATACTTAATCTTAAACTAGTCATTAAATGATGATGATTAAACTCAGTACTCATAAGCTCTGTTTTATCTAAGTCAGACCATAACGTATAATATAAACTAGTTGCAATACTACCTATTATAGGTTGATATAACATACTAATTATTCTTCTATCTTTTTCATTTAGTATTGTACGGTTTACTACAACAAAAGTATCCGCAGGTAAAATATTTATTTCTTTTTCCATAGTAAACCTCCCTTGTTATATATTTTAATATATTTTCTTGTATATTTAAAGTCTTTTCTTCTTTAATTATAATACTTTTCTTAATTCTTTAAAAGTGTTAATAAAGAAAAATCCCCTTCTAATATAATTGTTAGATTAAAGTTTAAAAAAACACTCTAAAATTTTGAACAAAATTCAAAAAATTAGAATGTTTTTAATTTATTATCTTTCTTTAGCCGCTTTAAACATTTTCTTCCAAAGGTTATTTTCTGAATAATTTAATATACCTGCCTTATAAATTCTAAGTCCATATTTTACAAGTAAGTAGTCTAATAACATTAAAAGTAATATTGCAACTATAATTAGGTTAACACTTATTTCTCCAGAAATAAGAAGACTCGGTGCTAAAGAAATTGAAATTAATGGAATGCATGACATTACTTTTATGAAAAACGCACCAGGAAATAAGCTTGATAATATAACTAAGTAATAACCTATTAAATTTATAACCACAAGCGGTGTTTGTAGTTGACTAAAGTTTTCCATATTAGTTGTCATAGATGCAAGTATTCCAGCAAGTAGTGAGTATGCGAAAAAGCTTAAAACTAATAATATTAATATAAGAGGTATTATATAACTTAGTTTATCAATAATATTAATATCTTTAAAAATAGATGTTATATCAGCTATATTTAAAGAACTACTAACTGAAGATGTTATACTAACTGAAGATGTTATACTAACT
>CAVAWS010000051.1:7856-9628 GCA_963592455.1 Paratractidigestivibacter sp.
CAATAAATGAATATAATAACAGTAAAAATCCTTGTAATAATATAAACAAGTTACTTGCTACCACCTTAGAGAAAAAGTGAGTTTTAACAGATACGTTCCCAATTATTATTTCCATACTACGAGTTTGTTTTTCCTCGTTTATTTCAGCACCTATCATCTGTACTAAAAATATTATTAACATGAAACAAGGAAGCACAACAACAAGAGATAAAAATGATAACAACGTCTTAGACTTTTCTTCACCCTTTGAGTTATTATCCAAAATAACTCTTTTTGTATTTACATTACTAGATAATTTATTAACGTCTTCATCACTCAAATTAAGTTCATTAACTGCAATTCTTACCTTTGATTTATTTAATGCACTTAGTATGTATTCATAATCTAAATTATCTATATAAGAGTAACTAATAATTTTAGCAGTAAATATATTTTTTTCATCTTTATCAATAACTAATAATATATCTTTGGTACTTTTAAGTCTTTTTTCTTCTTCTTTTACTTTTTTATCTGTTTTATTTATTTTTATTTCTTTATCCAAACTATTACTTATAATAGATAAATCTTTTTTTATATCATCATAATAATTAGCATTATCTACTACTCTTATTTCATAATTACTATTAAAATCTCCACCAAAAAAGCTAACAACACTATCTATGTTAACTAATAAAGCAATTATTATAAGTACAACAATATTTCCTATTATAAAAGATTTATTTTTTATTTTTCTTAAAAAACTCATCTTCACTAAAAACTTAAACTTATTTTCCATAGAACGTACCTACCTCTGATATAAATATTTCTTCTAATGATAAAGGTGACACCTCATACTTGCTTACATTATCTTTTTTCTTTATATAATCAAATACGTTTTTAGAATATTTAATATCATCAACATAAAGAGTAAAATTATCATTATCTTTATATACCTTATTAACACCTTTAATACTTTCTAGTTCTTTCTTAGATACATCTGCTTTTATACTTATTTTCTTTACTTTAAAGTCATCTTTAATCTTTTTTAAACTACCTTCTAAAACAGTTTCTCCCTTAACTAATATTAATAGCTTTTCACAAAGCATTTCAACATGATCCATTCTATGTGATGAAAAAATTATTGCTGTCTTCTTCTTTTGTAAATCTAGTATAACACTTTTAAAAAGCTCTATATTTATAGGATCAAGTCCAGAAAAAGGTTCATCTAATATTAAAAGTTTAGGCTCATTTATAATAGCTGATATAAACTGAATTTTTTGCTGATTTCCCTTTGACAAAGTATTTATCTTGGCATCTTTATATTCTGATATATTAAATCTTTCTAATAATTCATCTAGCCTTTTTAATATCGTATCCTTAGGAATGGATTTTAAGGTACCATAATAAATAATTTGTTCCTTTACGGTAAGTTTAGTAAGAAGACTTCTTTCCTCTGTTAAAAAACCTATTTTATCCGTTATATCATAATCTATCTTCTTATTGTTAAAGGTAATTTTTCCACTAGTTGGTTCAAGCAAATTCATTATCATTCTAAAAGTTGTGGTTTTACCTGCACCATTTACACCTAATAATCCAAATATTTCCCCTTCTTTAACATCAAAAGAAATATTATTAACTGCTCTTTTATCACCATAATACTTAGTTACATTTTTAACACTTAACATATTACTTCTCCTTTTTAGTAACATATAAAATTGACTTATTATCAAAGTTTAAATTCTTAAACTCATTTTTAAACTCATCAAATGAATAATTTTTATAAATGCTATAAG
>CAVAWS010000051.1:9638-10456 GCA_963592455.1 Paratractidigestivibacter sp.
TTTATAACCATACCTTCTTTAATGATATTATTATATATCATATTAGCTACATAAGCTGGATTTTCAAACATCTTAACAAGATTAGTTATAATCACCTTTTTATCTAGTAAGAATAATTCTTCATCTAGATTTTGATCTTTTAATCTTTCTTCTATTTTATTTATAAACACATCTTTTTTATCAGTGTCTGCAGAAAAACTTAACAATACAGTATCATCAAAATAAGAATAATTCATAGATAATCCCATTTTAATAATATCTTCTTTCATTAGGTCTTTTTCAAAAGGAGTTCCTGCACCAAATTTAACATCTAAAAGTAAGTTTAAGAATAAGAACTCTTTATATTTAGCTTCACCAGATAGCTTAGGAAACTTTAATTTATAACAAATACTAACCTTTGGTATAGCAACATTTCTTTTTACTTCTTTATAACTTTCTCTTACAGATTCTTCTTCATTATATTCTTTGATTTTTATATCAGATATTTGATCAAATTTTTTTGATTCTTGATTCTTCTTTATAAGCGAAAGTGTTTTTTCTACATCAATATCACCATAAGCCACCAAAGTCATATTAGATGGATTATAAAAAGTGTTATAGCATCTATATAATTCTTCTTTAGTTATTTTAGATACGTTTTCTTTATCACCTATCGTTTTATATTTATTAGGATTAGTATGAAGTGCCATGTTAAACATTTCCTCATACATGTATCTGTTAACATTATCATCTGTCATGTTTATTTCCTGATTAATTATACCCTTTTCCTTCTCAACATTTTCATCAGTAAAATATGGAGCTTGAACGAAGTTAATTAA
>CAVAWS010000051.1:10466-15928 GCA_963592455.1 Paratractidigestivibacter sp.
AATTAATTCTTCAAGGCAAGAATCAAAGTTATCAACACAAGAAAAATAATAATTAGTTACATCATGATTAGTATAAGCATTAACATCTGCTCCATACTTTTCAAACTTTTCAAACGTTTTCTCATTATCATTTGATTCAAATAACTTATGCTCTAAAAAGTGCGCTATCCCCTTTGGAAAACTTACCATTTCACTTTCATTAATGGGAACAAACTCATTTGTTGAAGATCCATACTTAGTTAAAAAATATGCACCTTTTTTTAAGAAATTCTCTTTTTTATAAATATAAACATTAAGACCATTAAAAAGGGTTTCATGATAAATTTCTTCATCTAAATTAGTCATTATAATTTTATCCATATATTATTCTCCTTCTAAAAAGTAACATAAACTAGGTTCTATCTTAGCTGATAAATTTTCTATATCACTAGTTTGTACTTTATTTATATTTTTAATAATTTCTTCTTTATCTTCCATGTTACACATGCTTCCAGTATGATAAGTTCCTATAACGTTTAATATTCTATCTTGAGATTCTTTTAAATTTGTTATAAACACTTTTTTAGCTAGCTCTAGCTCTTCTTTTTTTATATCTTTCATACTATCAATTATGTTTAAAGTAAGATTATATGCCTTATCAAAATTCTCTTTTTCAATTCCCATTATAATGTACATTAAAGCATCATCTTTTTCATACCTAGCAAAAGAATAATAAGATAATGAATTTTCTTCCCTTATCTTTAAAAATAGTCTTGAAAAAGCACCTCCACCTAGGATCATTCTGTATAAAGGAGCAACATAATTTAGTTCAAACTCATTTAAGTTCTTCAAATACATAACCATGTTAATTATATTTTGAGTCCCCATACCCTTTTCTTTTATTACTTTTTTGTCTATTTTTTCTGAATCGTTATTTACATATAACTCTTTATCATATTTTTTATTAAATTTTACATTGTTAACAATCTTCTCTATAAATGGACAACTAAAATCTATATCACCTGCTAAAAATAGCTCCACCTCACTATTTTCAATCATATCTTTATAATCAAGGTATAAATTTTCTTTTGTTAATTTATCTAAATATTCTTCTTCCATAACAAAAGTATAAGGTTTATCTTGATTTAATTTCTTTAACGTCATACGTTCTGCATAAGATGAAGACTCTTCTTTTACTTTTTCTAATGCATTTTTAGCAGAATTTAATACAATGTTAAATATCTCTTCATCAAACGAATCATCTTTAACAAGTGGATTAAAAATAATTTCACAAAATAAATCAACTACTTCGTTTAAATTTCCCTTCTTAGTATATTTATCTATTAAAGTTGAAAATGAAAAACTATTTATGTAATAATTACCAACTCTTTGTGAACCAGACGCTAAATAAGCATCATATTTTTCAAGAGACTTCCTGTATAATTTTTCACTAGTATCATATTTTTCACAAGAGTCTAAAAGTATGTTTCTTAAAACTGCTCTACTAGTTATTTTTTCCCTGGTAACTGGGCTTTTAAAATATAATCTTCCTGCAACTGACTTAAATTTATCTATTTTAATTATGGTAACAGGAACATTATTTATTGTTTTCTTTAATATTTCCATATATTCATCACCTTTCTTATTATGGCTTTTTAATAAAATTATATCATGTGTATTTTGCTTACTATAACCTTTTATTTAATTGATATTTATATCATACTATACAAACATTCGTTTGTAAATTGCTTTTTTCTACACTTTTAATTATTATAGCAAAAATTAATATTTATTGATATTATTAGATATAAATAAATTTTTATGCACAAAAAAAGATACCTTAATTAAAGTATCTTTGTGTCAAGTAGTGTTAAAGAGGACATTTAAAAAAGTAATATTCAATTTATTATAAATTAAACTCTGCAGAATATGTCGATTATAATGTTTTGGACTTTATAAATGTAAAAAATTCTATCAGTGAGAATACCTCTTTAACACTTGTAAGATAACATATTTTTTACATTATGTCAAAGCTTTTGAGAAAAAAATTTACAATTTTACATTTTTAATGTAGAATTTAACGCTAATTTTATCATTTCATCAAAACCATTTTGTCTTTCCATTGCTGATAATTTTTCTTTTGTTACTAGATTATCAGATATGGTAAGTATACAAGTTGCTCTTTTATTTAATACCCTTGCATTATGAAATAAAGCAAAAGACTCCATTTCGACAGCCAAGCAACCATATTCATCAAACAATATATTAGGCTTTTCCGTTTCGTTATAAAAGGCATCAGAACAATAAACAACTGATTTTAAAACTTTAAGATTATTTTTTCTTGCAGTGCTTATTATTTGATCATTTAATATTTCATTACTACTTAAAACAATATCATCAGAACCATTTTGAATTTTAGCATAATTTGATTTTGAATAAACCTTTTCTACTAATAAAATACTCTTAAGTTTTATTTTATCAGTTAAAGCTCCTGCAGAACCTATTCTTATTATATTATCAACATCATAAAACTTAAATAATTCATAAGAATAAATTCCAATTGAAGGATTTCCCATACCATGTGCCATAACAGTTATCCTTTTATTTTTATAATAACCTGTATAAGCATACATACCTCTTACCTTGTTTACTAACTTATAATTATCTAAATAATTTTCTGCTATGTATTTAGCTCGCATCGGATCTCCTGGCATTATTACAGTTTTTGCTATATCATCTTCTAATGCTTCATTATGTGGTGTTGGCATAAAAACATCCCCTTCCTATTATTTACATTATATCATAACTGGCTTAATAATTTTAAAATATATGTACACTTTTAAAGAAGATGATCAAATTTGAATAATAAATATAAATGGAATAAAAAAGAAGAATGACTAATTATTAATTATTCTTCTTCATTATTATCACTTTCTAATTCAACTAAAACCTCTCTAGGTTTAGAACCATTAGCAGGTCCGATTATTCCTCTGTCTTCTAATAAATCTACCATTCTAGCTGCCCTATTATAACCCAATCTATACTTTCTTTGTAATAGAGATGCACTTACTTTACGACTTTTAATTACAAACTCTACTATCTCATTATAGAGTGGATCATCTGCATCAGTAGCATCATGATAAGAACCAGTAGATGAAGAAGATGATGAGGCATTTAAATTTGAAAATGCTTCACTATACTCTGCCTTTCTCTGCTTAATTGTATAATCAACAATCTTTTGTACTTCTTCTTCTGATATAAATGAACCTTGTATTCTAGTTGGTGTACCTTCTCCCATAGGTAAGAAAAGCATATCACCTTTACCAAGTAATTTTTCTGCACCACCCATGTCAAGAATTGTTCTAGAATCTATTTGAGATGAAACAGCAAATGATATTCTAGATGGAATATTAGCTTTTACAACCCCTGTTATTACATCTGTAGATGGTCTTTGTGTTGCAACAATTAAGTGAATACCTGCGGCACGAGCCATTTGTGTAATACGCATAATAGAGTCTTCTACCTCTTTTGCGGCAACAAGCATTAAATCAGCAAGCTCATCTATTAAAACAACTATGTAAGGTAACTTATTCACCTTATTTTCATCTGATTCATTTTTTGCAATCTTCTTATTATAACCTTCTATATTCTTAGTACCACTTTCACTAAATAGCTCATATCTTCTTTCCATTTCCTCAACTATTTTCTTTAAGGCAACAGAAGCTTTTTTAGCATCAGTTACAACTGGACAAAGTAAATGAGGTGCTCCATTATACATAGAAAGTTCAACCTTCTTAGGATCTATCATAACAAGTTTTACTTCATCAGGTTTTGCACGCATTAAAATAGTAGTTATAACAGAGTTTACACAAACAGATTTACCAGACCCTGTTGCACCTGCTATTAAAAGGTGTGGTGTCTTATTAATTTCCATCCACATAGGATTACCCATTATATCTTTACCTAATACAGCAAGTAACTTCTTATCACTTAAATCACTTGGTATTTCCGCTAAAACCTCTCTTAATGAAACTGGCATAGCAATCTTATTAGGAATATCAACTCCTATTGTACTTTTACCAGGTATAGGCGCCTGTATTCTAACGTCTTTAGCTGCTAAAGCTAAAGCTATTTCCTTGTTTAAACTAAGTATTTTGCTAACCTTAGTACCAGACTTTACCTCTAATTCATACTGAGTTACAGTAGGTCCAACATGAGCTGCAACAACTGTACCAGTAATATCAAAATCAGCTAAAACTTGTTCTAATAACTTTATGTTAGATGATATAGATTCTTCATTAGCCTTTGTATTAACTTTCTTTGGTACATTTAATAAAGATATAGGAGGCAAATTATACTCTCCTTGAACTATAGGAATTTTATCTTCCTCTTCATTTATATTTACCTTTGATAAGTCATTAATATTTGATATAACAACCTTTTTCTTCTTTGGAACTTCTTCTTGTTCTTCTACTTCTTCATCAGTATCTTCCTCATCTTCATCTTTCTTAACAAGCCATTTTTTTGGTATGAAAATAAGAATAATCTTTTTTAACAATGTAGCTGGTGACAAATTAAATATAAGCATTGCACCAAATAAAATAAGAACAAAGCACATTATCTTAGAACCTAATACATCAAATGCAAGAACAAAGATATATGAAAATAACGCTCCTATAATACCTCCACCTTGAATAAATGATACATCATTAAAACCAGATACTATGTTAGCTATTGTATCTTGAAAAACAACAGAACCTATATTTGTATTATACATTATGTATTTAATATGTGACATCGATAAAAGAGCAATTGCAATAAGATAAAAACCAACTAATTTTCTTTTAAATAACTTAGGTTTTTCTCTAAATAAAATTACATACAATCCTACTATTAAAAAGTAAGTAATCCCCCAATTATAATAAGAACCAAATAAAAAGATTCCAAAATTACTTACTAATTTACCTACAAATCCAGATCTTAAAAGACCTAAAACAGTAAAAACTATATATAAAATACCCATTATTTCAACTGGTACTTGCTTTTTCTTTTTATGAGATGATGTCTTCTTCTTAGCCATCTTTTTCACCTCACCATCTATTATTAACTTAATTATAACACGTAAATAAAAAGAAGTAAATTTAAGGTTTACTAATTTTACTCCTTTTTTATAAAGATTACATATTAATTTTTATTTTTTCTCATACTTTTAATAAATAATATAGCAAGCACTAAAAGTAATATTCCTTCTATTATATTTATTATTATAAGCGTTAAATTATTACTTTTATAAGCTATCTTTTCTACTACCTTTTCATTTGTAACTACCTTTGTAGTTTCTTTATCATTATCACTTTTTATGGTAGTTGTTGTAGTTTCACTAGCCTTCTTAGTTGTTACATTCTTTTTAGTGCTACTTTTCTTAGATGTTGTTTTCTTCTTTGTAGTTGTTTTAACTTCTTCTTTTATACTTTCTTTTTCAT
>CAVAWS010000052.1:0-2047 GCA_963592455.1 Paratractidigestivibacter sp.
GTGAAAGATTTGGAATATCAATTTTTAATACATCAAGCGTTTTATTATCACCACTTACTGATGATTATACATATGTAAATGGTATTTTAAATAATTTAAAAAAATCTATATTGGCATATTATGACTATGGTTATGATCCAGAAAATGAACTTGTTAATTACAGGTTTAGTGGAACGTTAGTTGGTAATGAGATAAAGGGAAGTAGTCTTGTGCCAAATGGTTTAACTTCTTGTATGAATAGTTTTACTAACAAGGATGAAGAAAGAACTAGAATAATTATTTTTTCTACTGATAATGATCAAAATGGAGAATCACTTCTTACACTTGATGAAGCTTCAAAAATAGCTAAGAAAAAAAATATTATAGTATATGGAGTTAGTGTTGAAGGCATTTATGCAAATAACAATAAAGAGTTTAAAGATGCTGTTTTAAAAACAGGAGGTGCTTTTTATAAATCCTCTCATAATAATTCAATTAGTAAAATAGTTAAAAGTATAGAAACAAAGAGTAAGGCTAAGTTAAAGGAAAATAATAAAACTAAGAAAGAAGATATACCAGTATACTTTTTTGTACCTCTTATTTTATCTATGGTAGGTTTATTTTATTGTGTAAAGAAGGTGATAATATGATAATATCGCCAATTATACCTGTTTGGTTAATGATAGTAGTATTGATAGTTCTTTTCTTGTTTATAAATAAAAGAAAACCACATGTAATAATTGAAACACTTATAATAGTACTTTTATTTATAATAAACTTAAGAATCATGATTCCTGGAAAGGAACAAATAGATGAAAAACAAACTAATTTAGATGTTATCTTTGTAATAGATAATACTATTAGTATGAATGCAAATGATTGTAATAATAACACTAGAATGTTTTGTTTGAAACAAGATAGTGAGTATATAATAAATAATTTAGAGGGTGCTAGATTTGCTGTTATAACATTTAATGATACATCTAACATAAGTATTCCGTTTGTAAGAGATGAAAGATTAGCAGTTGATACAATTTCACTAATAGATGTTAAAAATAAACTATATGCTAAGGGAACTTCACTTACAACACCACAAGATAATTTATATAGCTTGTTAAAATCTTCAAGTGAAAAGAAAAATCATAAGAGAGTAGTTATTTTTATCAGTGATGGAGAAGTAACTAGTGAAGAAGAAATTTCTGGCTTTGAAAAATTAAGAGAGTATGTTGATGATGGTATAGTACTTGGGTATGGAACAAAAAAAGGTGGTACCATGAAAGTTTCTAATAAGTATGGATCTTTAGATGAAAAGGTACTTGACCCTGATACAAATTTGGAAGCTGTATCGAAAATAAATGAAGATAATTTAAAACAAATAGCATCTGACTTAGGTGTTAAATACATACATGTTAATGGTCAAAGTAGTTTAACAACTAAGGTTAATGAGATAAGTAAAAGTGCTAAAACATTAAAAGTAGTTGCAAGATCAAGTGACAGTTATGACGATATATATTATATATTTGTAGTACCACTTTTAATACTTGTAATAATAGATTTTATTTTAATAAGAAAAAAACTAGGATAGGAGGTACTTATGAAAAAGAAAGTAATTATTTTAATTTATTCAGTAATATTAATAATATTTATTAAATTATTATTAAACTTTGTACTAAATACTAGTTTTATCTTTTTATATAATAAAGGTACATATAAGACAAATATATTAAAACCTTTAAAGATACTTAATGTGTTTGAACCATATATAGTTTACTATAACATGGGTAATTCTTATTATAATAATGATGAGTTCTTGTTAGCGGAAAAAGAGTATAAAAAAGCATTAGAAAAAAACGTTCCTAAAAAAAGAGTTTGTGATGTAAGACTTAATTTGGCACTTACAATGATAAGAGAAAAAGAAAACGGAACTAATTACTCATATGATGATATAAAGAAAGTGTTATATGAAGATGACTGTGCAAAACCTGATGAAGAAAATGGAAATGACGAAGCATCAGATGAATTAGAAAAAGAGATAAGTAAAAAACAAAAAGAAGAAGAAAATAAACAG
>CAVAWS010000052.1:2057-3775 GCA_963592455.1 Paratractidigestivibacter sp.
AAGCTAATAAGGAAAGACAAGATGAAATGGATTCTTATGACTCTTCTGATGGTGATAGTTATGGTAATAATGGATATAATGGTAAGAAATGGTAGAATGTGATATAATTTACAGAAGGTGAAGTTTTATGTTTAAAAAGAAGAAGAGTTTTTTTGACTTATTTAAAAAGAAATCGAAACTAGAAAGATTTTATTTAAGAAATAGAGAATTTATAGATTATTGCTTAGTATCTTTAGTTTGTACAGGTATTTTATATTTAGTATTTTTTATAGTTGATCTTATAACAAAAGGTAACTATTTATTAGCTAACTTTTTTTCCTATACAATATCATTTACTGTTTTATATATATGGGATATGCACATATTTAAAGCAAAACCAAAAAGAAGAAAAAACAAGATTAAACAGCTATTAAACTTTATCATAGTAAGAGTAATTGGTTTTCCACTTGATTCTTATATTCTTCATTTTTTGATAGAGAATTTTGCAATGGGTAATATGACTGCTAAAGTATTATCATCACTAATAATGTTTATATATAATTACATAACTAATAAACTATTTGTTTTTAAAAAAAATAACTTATTATAAAATTGACAAGTTTCCTATAAAAATGATATCATTATTGATAGTAGGAGGCTTTTTTATATGAGGGAAAAAGAAGGGTTAAAAAACAGCTATACATTATATTTTAAGGGAGTAAATGAGTTAGAACAAAGAATACTATTTCCGGTTATAACACTTAATTTAAAAGACATGGATAAGTTTACCGCTAATTATGAAGATTCTATTTCAATGTTTAATTGTCTTCCTAAATCAATTAAGAATTATATTAGTGAAAACTTATCATATAATATAGACTTAGAAGATAAAAAAAGTATGAAAAATAGATTTGTAATAAAAAAAGATGCTACTAACGAAAATGTTAACATATTATTTTTTAAAGATTCTAACGTTGTTTATATTACACAAAAAGAGTTAAAAGAAAAGATTCTAAAAATAATTTTTAGCTATAAGGAGCTACAACTAATATTAAGAAATAAAGAAAATAATGACCTAAAACTTAGGTATGAATTCTTTTTAGATTTGTATAATAAATATATAAAAGATAAGAAGTTATCTACAATGATAGATACATATGATATAAAAGAAAGATATCCGAAAATGAGTGCGGATAAGCTATTAATTTCTTCACTTATAACTGATAAGGCTAATATATTGGTATTAGTAACTAAGATTGGTCAAAAAAGTGTTGATAAAAGAAATTTAACAATAGAATATAGGAAAATATATAAGAAGTTATTTGATGATGAGTTCTTAGATGAAGAATTGATAAAGAAACGTTTTAATAAAGATTTAGACGTTGTAGAAATGAAGAAAAATATATTAAAAAATTATAAGGTATTTAAAAAAATATATAACGTTTAATTAAATTTGCAATGTATTTTGTAAAATGTTATATTGTTTATAAGAGGTGAGTAATATGGATAAATATGTTTTAATGCTTAAAGCAACTGTAAATGGAAAAGATGATGTTGATGTACTTCCTATTTACGAGGATGATTTAAAACATATAGATTGTTATACCTCATATAATGGAGATTTTGGTTCCTGTTATGATGCTAAAGGATTATTCAACTCATTTTCAGATGAAGTTAAAATAAAAATAAATAATCTTTTTGATATGAAAAAAGGGTTTACTTTCTTTATAAGAAAAAAG
>CAVAWS010000053.1:0-3962 GCA_963592455.1 Paratractidigestivibacter sp.
ATATTATACCAGTTATAAAATTAGGTACTTTATCATATAAAAAGTGTAGTGGAAAACATATTACAAATGCCATTATAACTCCTAGCATTTTAAGTTTTTTAAGTGACATATACTTATCTCCTTTCAATTAAATAATATGAGTTTTATTTACATATTTATGCTTTACATGTATTAACTTGCAAGTATGATTTCAAAGAAAGTATTTTTGCTTTTTATTTGACTTTAGTTTTTAATAATTATACAATTGTACTTAGTAAGAAAGAAGGTACAAAATGGATTTAAATAAAGAGAGATATATAATATTAGAAATTATTCCAACTAAAGTCTCTGGTGGAGATGTAGCGCAACTTTCTGCACTTAAAATTAACGGAGTAAAATTAGAAGATAGATTTGATTACAGGCTAGATAAAAGCAAAATAAATGCATTAGATATACTTAATATGACTAATTATGATAATGAGTCATTTAAGTATGCTAAGACAACTAAAACAATTATGAAAAACTTTAGAAAATTTATAGAAGATTTACCTTTATTAATAATAGATAATTCATATACAAGAAACTATCTAGAAGAGTTTGATAACAAAAAAGAATCTGTGTTTAAATACCTTAACTTAGACGTAAGTGATGATGTGTTTGATAAACTTATGAATAAGTATAATTTAGAGTCTAGCAATTACCTAGTTGATTTGCTTTATGAGGCTTTAATTAAGGAGCTATAGCATGAAAGTTGAAAATGTAAAAACAGGCGTTTTAGATGAAAATTGTTATATTTTATCAAATAAAGATGAATGTTTAATAATAGATCCAGGAGATGACTTTAATAAAATAAAAAAATTAGTGGGTAAAAGAAGAGTATTAGGTGTTTTAATTACTCATTACCATTTTGATCATATAGGTGCATTAGATGATGTGCTTGTTAATTATAAAACGAGTTTAATTGATTATAAAAGTTATGAGTATCAAAATATTGGACCTTTTTCTTTTCAAATAATAAAAACCCCTGGTCATAAAGAAGATGCTGTAACATATTATTTTAAAGATGAAGAAATAATGTTTGTTGGGGATTTTATATTCAAAGGTACAATTGGAAGATGTGATTTAAAGGGTGGTAATGTAAATGATATGAAAAAAAGTATTAACTTAATAAAAAAGTATGATAAAAAAATTAAGTTATACCCAGGTCATGGTGATTATACAACCCTAGAGTATGAAATGAATAATAATTTATATATGAGGTGATTTACATGAGTAAAAAAGTTGTTATATTAGGCGGAGGTACAGGAACATCTACGTTAGTTAGAGGTTTAAAAGAATTTCCTATTGATATATCTGTTGTTGTATCTGTTTGTGATGATGGTTCTTCTACAGGTAAACTAAGAAAAGAATTTGATATTCCTGCGGTAGGTGATTTAAGAAACGTATTATCTGCACTATCTGATACTGAGCCTTTGTTTGAAAGTTTACTAGAGTATAGATTTAATACGTCTAGTGATTTAAATGGGCATGCAGTAGGTAATCTTTTGCTTGCAGCATTATGTAATATAACTGGTAATATGTCAGATGGTATAAAGTCTTTATCTAAAGTACTTAACATAAAAGGTAATGTTCTTCCTTTAACAGAGGATAACGTTGTTTTAATGGGTAATATGAGTGATGGTAAGATAATAGAAGGAGAACATAATATAACAGAGTATAAGGAAAATATAAAAGATATTTATTATAAAAAAGAACCTAAGATAAATCCAGAAGTATTAGATGCTATAGGAAGTGCTGATATGATAATACTTAGTATGGGTAGTTTATATACTAGTGTTATTTGTAACTTAATAAGTAAAGATGTTATAGATAAAATAGATAAGTCTAAAGGACAAATAGTGTACGTATGTAATATGTTTACTCAGCCAGGTGAAACAGATAATTTTACCGTAAGTGATCACGTTAAAACACTAAATAATTATCTAGGAAAAAGAAAGATAGAAACTGTTATAGTAAATAGTGGAAAAATACCTAAGAAGTTTATTTCAAAATATCATAGAGAAGAGGAAAAAGATCCAGTTATTATTGATAAAGAAGAACTTGATAAATTAGATGTTAATATAATAAAAGATGATTTTATAAAGTTAAGAGATAAAGGCCTTAAACATAACTCTATAAAACTTTCTCTTAGAATATTTGAAGAATTAATAAAATAGCACAATATTAGTGCTTTTTTTAAAACTTTGTAGTATTATATATATAACGTAATTTTAAGCAATATAGGGGGATTTTATTATGGATGAAATGAAAAAACACTTTCCTAAACTAGAAGAGAACTTTGTAACTAGTTTTTCTGATTATTTAGATTTAATACCAAATTGTAAACAGTTTAATTACGACGATATATCTTTAATTTATAAAGCTTTATATAAGGCAGATTTATTACATAAAAATAGTCGTCCAAGGAAAACTGGAGAACCTTATATAACACATCCAATAGCAGTATCAAGCATTCTTGCTAAATATGGTTTAGATGCTGAAAGTTGTGCAGCGGCACTACTTCATGATACAGTGGAAGATACTAAGTACACATTAAATGATTGTGAAAAAGATTTTGGTAGTACAATTGCAACACTTGTTGATGGAGTTACTAAGGTTGGTCATGATGTGAATAAAGAAACTCATGATAAAATTATAAAAAGTGTTGATAGAGATGTTAGATCACTTGCTATAAAGGGTGGAGATAGATTCCATAACTTATGTACATTAGCTCCTATGAAAAGAGAAAAGCAAATAGAAATTGCAAATGAAACTAATACATTTTATGTTCCGGCGCTAAAAACACTTGGTATTTATAAACTAAAAGATGAATTTCAAGATCTTTGTTTTTATTACCTTCATACAGATGAATTTTTAAGATTTGAAAAAAAGAGAAACAAACTAAAGCAAAATTATACTCAAATATGTAACATGTTTGGTGATGAGGCTCAAAAAAAACTAAGTAAGATGGGTATCGGAATGTATTTTCAGTCTCGTATAAAAAACATAGGTGCCATGTATGAAGAGGCCTTAGAAACAGGGAATATTAATAATATTGATGATTTACTAGCTATAAAGATGGTGTTAAAAAAACAGGAAAATTGTTACCAAGCTCTTGGTGTAGTAAATGAATTAGGTGAGTTTGTAAAAGGTAAAACAAATGATTTTATTGCAGCACCTAAGTCTAATGGATATAGATCACTTAATACAAACGTAAAATATCAAGATGCTAACATACAAGTTAGAATAAGAACAGAAGAAATGCAAATGGCTAATGATTTAGGGGTTTTTGCAAATTTAAATGAAGACGTTCAAAAAAAGGTTAACAGTGAAATGAAAAAATCTTTGAATAAGTTAAAAAATAAGTAAAGGAAAATGAGTTATATGAAGAAAATAAAAAAAGAGTATATATTTATTTTAGTGCTTTTAATTATGTTTTTTTCTCTTACATATTTTGTTAAAAAAGGAAGTATGGATGAGATAGATAAAAAAGTATTTGATATTTTAATAAATATAAAGTGTAAACCTTTAACGAGTATTTTATTTGTTATTACTAATTTAGGTTCTAGTATTGGTGTTATTTTAATTTTGCTTCTTCTTTTGATACCATTTATTAAAAATAAAGAGTTATCAAGCTATAAATACATGATAATAGATGTTATATCAGGAGTTGTTTTAATGAAGTTAATAAAAGAGATAATAAGAAGAGTAAGGCCTTCATGGAAATGGATTAGTCAAGGTGGATTTAGTTATCCATCCGGTCATACAATATCAGCTATCTTGTTATACGGTAGTTTAATTTTGATAATAAACAAAAAAATGTCTGGTAAACAAAAAAGGATAGCTACATTTTTAGCAAGTCTTATGATGATATTAATTCCTGTAAGCAGAATATACTTTGGTGTTCACTATTTAACAGACGTTTTAGCAAGCATAATTCTAGG
>CAVAWS010000053.1:3972-5211 GCA_963592455.1 Paratractidigestivibacter sp.
TATTATTCTTATAATAACTAATATTTTTATGAATAAGGAGTTTTTAAATGATAAAAATAAAGTTAGAAAAGAAATTTAAGTTATATGATACCGTAACATGTGGTCAGATATTTAGGTTTTATGAATTAGAAGATAAGAGTTTTGACATAATTCTTAGTGACAGGGTAATAAATGTTTATCAAAAAGATGATTATTTATACGTAACATCTAACAAAGAAGATAACTTAAAAGAAGTTGTTATAAATTATTTTGATTTAGAAAATGATTATGAAAAAATTAATGACTTCTTAACTAAAAAAGATGAAAAATTAAAAGATGCTATATCCTTTTCAAGTGGTCTTACAATGATAAGACAACAACCTTTTGAAACCATATTTGAATATATTATTTCCGCTAATAATGGCGTACCACAAATTACAAATACATTAAACCTAGTATCAGAAAAGTATGGTAAAAAAGTTGAGTTTAATAATAAAGAATACTTTCTTTTTCCAAATAGTGAAGATTTAAAAAGTGTAACAGAGTCTGATTTAAGAAGCTGTAAAGTTGGTTTTAGAGATAAATATTTGAAAAAAATGATAGATAAAGTAAATAAAGGTGAATTTGACATTAATTCTATTTATGAAATGGATACACAAACAGCATTAGATAAATTAATGGAAAATAATGGTATAGGACCTAAAGTTGCATCTTGTATTCTTCTTTTTGCTTATCAAAAATATGATGTTTTTCCAATTGATACATGGGTTAAAAAAATAATGAAAAGCAACTATGAAATAGAAGGGGAAAAAAACATAAGAAAATTTGCTAAAGAAACTTATGGTAAATATAGTGGAATAGCAATTCAGTATTTATTTAATTATAGTAGAAATAGTTAGGAAGTTTTTTCTGACTTTTTTTGTTGTCCACAGACATGGGAAGATGTTGACCGGGTGGTGGTAGTGTGATATTATAAACATGTAAAATATATAAAAATAGGAGATTATGCACATGTTTAAGAAAAAGGATAAATTAAGTGTTGGAAGACCAAAACTAGCAGATAGTAATTTAAAGAAAATGTCACTTTTAATAAGTGTGATATGTTTTGTAATGGTAATAGGTTTAATATTTGGAGGATTATTAGATCTTAACATAATAGGAAATACTAGTAAGTTAAAGGCAGATGTATCAACATTATGTACATCTATACCAGACGATTTAAAATATGATGAAAACACTAATCCATATGGATTTAAAGAT
>CAVAWS010000054.1:0-5675 GCA_963592455.1 Paratractidigestivibacter sp.
TTTAACAAAGGGCTTCCTTTTTTCATACCCTTTCCCCAAACCATTTTACACAATCTTTTTAAATATATTATTGACAAATTTTTTTAAATGAGTAACATATACTTTTACAGGAGATTTTATTATGGAAAAAGTTGGAAAGCAGTCTGCTGTTTTAAAGAAAAAGATAGCAGAGTATAAAGATAAGCTTGTTAAAGAGGTTAAAGAGTGTAATCAAGTTTATCTTACAACACATTTAAATGAGGATTATGATGCAATTGCATCTATTGGTGCTATGGCACTTATTTGTAAACGTCTTAAAAAGGCACCATACATCGTTGTTGATCAAGATGATTTTGATAGTTTGTCTGTTGAAAAAAGTGATATGTATGAATCTTTAAGAGATAAAAACTTTATTATAATAAACCTAGAAGATTTTAAAAATAACGTTGTAGAAAATTCCCTTTTAATAGTTTTAGATACTAATAAGAAGCATTTAACACCTCTTAAAAATAACTATGATGACTTTAGTAGTATAATTATTTTTGATCATCATAATATTGACTCTGATACTATTAAAACAAAAAATAAGTTCATACTTCCAGACATGGTATCAAGTACCAGTGAAATGATGTTTTGGTTATTAAAAGCAATGCGTATTAATCCTAAGGATAAGTTGTATAGAAACCTTTTACTAACTGGTATTATTCTTGATACTGATAATAAAAACAAGAATACATATGAATCAACGCTTAGATCATATATGGAACTTAATAATCCTCTTAACGTTGATAAAGAATATGTTGATATGCATTTTTCTACAGATTATGAAAGTGATAGAAGGGTACAACATTTAGTAGATGAAATGCAGTGGATAACAATGAGGTTTGGTATTAGTGTTGATAATAGTATGAACTATACTAAAGAAGAAGTTGCAAAGGCTGCCGATTATGCTTTAAAATATACAGCAGAGGCAATTATAACTTGTGGTAAGGCAGAAGATGGTGGATATAACGTTAGTGCAAGAAGTAAAAGAGGCAACATGAATCTTGCTGCCATGATGGGTATTTTAAATGGTGGAGGAGGAAACAATTTTAATGCATCTTGTAGTCCTCTATATCCAAAATGTGTTGATTTAGATGAAGAAAAAGAAGAGATTCTTAGAAGAATTAAAGATATCTTATATTTAAAATCTAGAAGAAAAAAGTCAAATAATAGTAAGTAAAGCTTATTATGGCTTTTTTATTTTGCATAGTTTAGTACTTGACAATATATAGTACTGGGTGTTATTATGTAATCGTGAGGTGGTTATTATAAATACTCAATTTAAAAAGGGCGTTTTAGAGCTGTTGGTATTGCTAATAGTAGAAAACGAGGATAAGTATGGTTATGAAATGGTTGAAGAAGTATCAAAGGTAGTTGATGTTAATGAGGGAACAATATATCCAATATTAAAAAGATTAACTAATGAAAACTATTTTGAAACTTACTTAAAGGAGTCAACGGAAGGTCCTCCTAGAAAGTATTATCATTTAACTGTTCTTGGTAAGGAAAGAAAAGATGAATTATTAAATGAGTGGACAAAGTTTAATAAAAGTGTAAATAAATTTATAAAGGAGAGTAGTAAATAATGAATAAGAAAACATTTTTAGATAATTTAAGAAAAAGACTTAATGTGTTAAACAAAGATGAAATAGATGATATTTTAAAGGAATATGAAGGATTTTGTAAAAAACATATCAAGACGTTCTAAGTCTGACATTATTAAATTTATTCTTGAATTTATTGTACTGTTATTATTCATAGCAATTCTTAAATTTCCTGTGATAATAATTGAAGAGGCTGGAAGATGGCTTTTTGAAAGACTTATTTCTCCGTTTGGAGACGGTCTTGGTATTATATGGAAATATGTAATTGAAATACTATATCTATTAATATCGGTAGTAGGAATAATTAGTTTTGTAAAGAAAAGATATATTGGTGATGACATGGAAGATGTAAAAAAAGAATCCGTTAAAAGCAAAAAGAATAATGATGATAAAATAAAAAATAGTAAAGTGGATAATAAATCTGGTACTTCATTTTCTGATGTTTTAATAGTACTTTTAAAGGTATGCTTGATATTATTTATAGTTGTACCAGCTACATTTAGTATTTTAGGAGCATTTTTCTTAGTAATAATTGGCATAGTTTTATTAATAGAAGGTGTTCCATACTTAGGAATATTCTTATGTATGTTAACGTATTTAATTCTTAACTTTTTATTCCTAGATTTATCTTTTAAATTTATTTTTAATAAAAAACTAAATTCTAAAGCATTAATTATAACTATAATATCTACTGTTATCTTATTTGCAGTAGGAATTGGATTATCATTTTACGAGGTTGTTAATACAACGTTTATAGATGCAGTGCCTAAAGACATGAAGCAACTTAGCAAAGAAAAAGAAGAATTATATTCTGATAACTTATCATTAACTTGCAAAAACATTTATCACACAAATTGCGAATATGTAATAGATGATACATTAGAAGATAAGGTAGTAGCTACAATAACTTATTATGATTATAATAATGAAGTAGATGATAACTTAAATGTTTCAAGAACTAAAAACGCTGATAAGTTAAAAGTAAAAAGTGTATATAAATTAATTTTAAGTGGTTTAAGAAAAAGAGAATTTTATAATTATGATAATATAAATGATGTTTCTTTAACTATTAAATTAAGTACTGATACAAAAAATAAAATAGAAGAAAAAGAAAAGAAGGAAAGCTGCTTAGGATATGAACACTGTACTTGTGATGATGAAGAAAATTGCATGGGATATAATGATGAAGATTAGAAAAAGTTATTCTAATCTTTTTATTTTCATGGTATAATTTATATTATGTTATGGAGGTAATTATGAAAAACGACGTAGTAGAAGCAATAATTGAGATACCATTTAGATCAAGAAATAAATATGAGGTAGAACATGAATCAGGTAGAATAAAACTAGATAGGGTTTTATATTCTGCCATGGCATATCCAGCTGAATATGGATTTTTAGAAAATACGTTAGCAAAGGATGGAGATCCTCTTGATATATTAGTAATAGGAACAGAACCAACTTATCCAGGATGTATTGTTCCAGCTAGAATAATAGGATATTTAGAAGCTGTTGATAATGGGTTTGAAGATTATAAATTAATATCAGTAGTAGATTGTGATCCAAGATATAATGAGGTTAACAAATTAGAAGATATATCACCATTTATATTAGATGAGATAAAAAACTTCTTTGAAAACTATAAAACATTACAAAAAATAGAAGTAAAAGTAGGAAATTATCATGGCAAAGAAGATGCATTAAAACTAATTGAAGTTTGTAAAGAAAGGTATTTAAATGAGCAAAAAAAATAAGGTAACTTTTTTTTCTAAGTTTAAAAAACTTTGTCTTAAAGTTCATAATAGTAAGCTTTTAACAAATTTTAGAAGGTCTTTTTCTAAGTTTTTCTGGGTAATTATACTTATCTTCGGAATTCAGTCAATAACTGCCCTTACTCCTTATTCTATAGTATTTGGTATAATGAGTATTTTGTTAGCTATCTTAACTAATCCATGGTTTGATAAAGTAGTTAATAAGTTAAAGATTAGTTTAACTAAAAAACAAAAATGGTTTATTGGGGCATCTAATTTTTTAACAGCGGCATATTCGATAAAACTAAGTGAAACTAACTATTATAGATGTATTATTTCATCTGTTATAATGTTACTATTTTGGGTTATAACAGTAATTTATTCTAAGAAGAAATCTATTTAAAAAGATAAAACGTGTTTTTATCTTTTTCAGAGTATTGAACTTTGTCAACACTCTGAGAAAGTAAATTAATTTTTACTTTCTTTTATTTTATAGAAGGATATAAGTTTTTTTAGCTAACAATTATAATAGAAAGATATAAAAACTTTCAAATATAATCTAAGAGGAGAATATAAATGTTGCAGCTAAAAAATATAACAAAGGTATACAAAAATAATAATTATATACAAAAAGTAATAGACGATGTATCAATTAACTTTAGAAAAAATGAGTTTGTATCAATATTAGGAGAATCAGGTTCTGGAAAGACAACTCTTTTAAACATAATTGGTGGTTTAGATAAGCCTTCATCTGGTGATATTAAAATAGGTAATAAGAGTATAAGTTCTTATAGTGATAAAGACTTAGATTGTTATAGAAATAATAGGGTAGGATTTATATTTCAAAATTATAATTTAATTTCAAGCTTAAGTGTTTTAAAAAACGTTGAATTATCTCTTACTTTATCTGGTATAAGTAATAAAAAAAGACGAAGTATGTCTATTAAAATCTTAAAACAAGTAGGATTAGATAAATACATTAATAAAAGAATAAATGAATTATCAGGAGGACAGATGCAGCGTGTTGCAATAGCTCGTGCATTAGTTAATAATCCTGATATAATATTAGCAGATGAACCAACAGGTGCATTAGACTCTAAAACAAGTATCGAGATAATGGAAATACTAAAGAAGATTTCAAAAAATAAATTAGTTATAATGGTAACTCATAATAAGCATTTAGCATCAAAATATTCAAGTAGAATTATAAATATAAAAGATGGAAAAATAATAAACGATTCAAACCCATTTAATAAAAATGAGTGTTTTATAAATAAGGATAATAATAAACAAAAAATAAGTATTTTAAGTTTAATAAAACTTTCTTTTGATAATCTTTTAACTAAGAAAAAAAGAACGTTTATAGTTTCGTTTGCAGGATCTATTGGAATAATAGGAATAGCGCTTATATTATCAATTTCAAAAGGTTTTACAAGTTATATAAAAAAGGTGGAGAAAACTACTCTTTCAAATTATCCTATTGTTATAAAAAATGTTAACGAAGACAATTATGATTCAGGTTATAATAATTACATAAATTGTAGTAATAATAAGATATGTATTAGAAATGATTCATTAAAAAATGATTACTCATATGAAAAAAATAGTTTAAAAGTATTTAAAAAGTACTTGGAAAATAACAAGGTATTTAAGAAGAATTCTAATTTAATAAAGTACTCATATAACTTAGATTTAAATTTGTATGAAGATGTGCAAAAAGATATTATAAAAGTAGATAGCTTAAATAATAAGGATCTTATAGAAGAATTAGTTGATAATAAAAAAACTAATAAATATAAGTTATTAAATGGTAGGATGCCTGGTAATTATAATGAATTGTTGTTTGTTATAGAAAATGATAACACAGTTGATTTATCTACCTTATATTCACTTAATTTAATTAATAAAGATGAATATAATACTTATAAATCAAGTAATAAAAAGATATACTTTAATTATGATAAGGTAATAAATCATTCTTATAAATTAGTCTTAAATAAAGATTATTATCAAAAAGAAAATAATGTTTTTGTATATAAGGCAAATGATTATGATTTTATGACGAACTTAATAAGTAAATCACCGAGCTTAAAAATAGTAGGCGTTGCAAAAATAAGGGATAAAAATAGTACTGAAAAGTCGTTTTTAGGCTACACAAATAATTTAACTAATTATGTAATAAATAATATTAATAACAGCTTGATAGTAAAAGAGCAGATAAATAATAAAAAGATAAATGTTTTTACAAATAGTTACTTTGATAATGTTATAAATAACTATGAAGATAATTTAAAAAAAA
>CAVAWS010000055.1:0-772 GCA_963592455.1 Paratractidigestivibacter sp.
TTTTAAGCCCATATAACCACCTAAGACCCTTTCAAATACACTACTACATACATATTAATTATACCACAAAATAGCTCTTTATTTTAAATTTATTGCTATTTTTTATGTTTTTTTATCCAAAATATATTTCAATCTCGATGATTGAAGTACTTGGTTATCAATAATCCTATAAGAGACTTCAATTTTCATACTTTTTCCACAAGAAAACTTTATTATTGTTTGATTTATATTAATTTTATTATAATATTTTATATTACTTAGTAAAAACCAACAACATTTTCCATTTCTAGGGGATTTAGTGGGAAATACAATTAAATTATTAATTTCACTTATTACTATAGGAATTTTTGATGACTTATTTAACATATACTTACTACCAGATACTCTTCCGTTATATGAACTACCATAAAATATGCAGCTTTTTTTTATTATATTTAATACGCTTTTATATACTATAAACTCTTTTTTTACTTCAATTACTCTACTACTTTTATCATCCAATGGTATAATTACTAAAGTATTTTTATTTATTATATATTCTTTCATGTGCAAAACCCTCTCTTTTTAATTTATTTAACTATTATCCACAGCATTTTTAAATTTATTGTCATTTTTTGAGTATAAAGTATTAAAAAAGAAGAAAATTTATTTTTCTTCCATCATCGCTCCCATTATAAACCTGCCTTCTTTTTCATCTTTTTTTATATAATTACATCTATAATGAGAATAATATTCTTTATCTTTTGCTGTATCAATTGAACTTATGTTTATG
>CAVAWS010000055.1:782-2219 GCA_963592455.1 Paratractidigestivibacter sp.
CTATTTTTTTTAAATAATCTATAATATATCCATTTAAATCTATTTGATAGCAATCATTTTTTACCTTTTTTAAAAACGGTAACCATTCTTTATATTTTAGCTGAGAAGGCGTTTTTAATATATAAGATGATGCTTTAATAGAAGGTCCTAGATAAACTTCAATATCTTTTATATTAGAATTAAAGGTATTTATCATTTGTTCTATTACTTTTTTATGTAAATTAGCCTCTACACTTTGCCATCCCATGTGAGCAAAAGCTAAAATGTTGTTTTTCTTATCAAAAACAGTCATGGGAATACAGTCTGCAAAATACAGATGTAAAAATAAATTAGGTACATTTGTAATAATGCAATCAGCTTCTATCTCTTTATTTTTAATATCATTATCTACTAATACAACGATATTATCTTTATATATTGGTTTTATTTTAATAAAGTTATTTATATTATTTTTCTTAAAAAAATTAGTTCTATTGTGGAAAACTTCATCTTTTTCTCCAAAATTTAAGCTCATATTTCCATCTTTTACTGTGGAATTAACAATTTTTAACATCATATGACATCACCTTTGTTATTATAACAAAAAAAATTAGCTTAAAGCTAATTAATTATTAATACGTCTTAATTGGTAAAATAAGTTGTAATAAGTTTTTATCCTTTTCATCTAATATAATAATAGGCTTAACATCACCATTAAAGTTCAATAAAACATCTTCACTTTTTATTGTTCTTAATGCATCCATCATAAATCTAGAAGAAAAAGCTATTTTTATGTTTTCGGCTGTATTCTTTTCAACAAACATCTTCTCTTCTACTTTACCTATTTCTGGTGTATTAGAAGATACAAGCAATTCTCCATCATTTATTTCGAATTTAACGATGTTTTTATCCTTTTCACTAGTAAGTAATGCTGCTCTATCAATAACGTTGTAAAACTCGTTTTTATTAAGTTTAACAACCAATTCAAAAGTATCAGGTATTAATCTTTCAACATTAGGAAAATTTCCACCTAAAACCCTTGTTTGAAACATAGTATTTTCAAATTTAAATAATACCTTGTTACTAAATATATGCATTTCTATATTTTTTTTATCATTTTCTAATATTTTTGTTAATTCAATTAAATTTTTTCCAGGAATAGCGACATTTACTTCTTCTTTTATATTACTATCTATCTTTAATGTCTTTTTAGCAAGTCTATATGAATCAGTTGAAACACATTCTAACTTATCATCTTTTATTTTAAAGTTAATTCCTGTTAAAATAGGTCTTGTTTCCTGTGTTGATACTGCAAATGATACCTTATTAATTATATCTTTAAAATCTTCTTCTTTTATAACTATAGGATCTTTTTGTTCTTCCATGTTTAAATTAGGAAATTCATCATATTCCATACAATTTAAATTAAATTCAGATTTTCCACAAGATATTAATACT
>CAVAWS010000056.1:0-1449 GCA_963592455.1 Paratractidigestivibacter sp.
CGTTATAACTGAAAAAATCATTTGCCCCCTAGGATTTAAATTATTATAAAAATTATCATAAGAATAAGTTATTTGTGCAAATAATTTTTTCATACTACTCACCTTCCAAATTCATAATTAATCATAGAAAGAGCAACCACAGGAGCTGTTTCTGCTCTTAAAACATTTTTACCTAAACTAACACTTATAAATCCATTATCAATAAGAAATTTTTCTTCTTCCAAAGAAAAGCCCCCTTCTGGACCAACAACTAATAATATTCTATCACAATTAGTATTATTTTGTAGCACTTTTTTTATATTTTTCGTATTTTCGTTTAAGCTACATACTAGTTTAAGATCACTATCGTAATTAATTAGTTCTTTTACATCACAAATATCACTTATTTTAGGTACGTTTGACCTAAATGATTGTTCTGATGCTTCCTTGCATATTTTCGTCCATCTTTCTATTTTAGCTTTTTCCTTTGTTTTATCAATTTTTACAACACATCTAGAAGTATTTATAGGAACTAAAAAATCACATCCTGTTTCTGTTGCCTTTTGTAAAAGATAATTTAATTTCTGTTCTTTAATAAGTGAAAATGCTATTGTAACTTTACAGTTATTTTCCTTAAACTCTGTTTTATTCATGATTTCATATTTACATTTATTTACATCGGTTAGTTTACAATCATACACTATATTGTCATAAACCACTTTTATTATATCGTCCTTTTTCATACGCATAACGTTTTTAATATGGTGATAATCACTTTCTTCTAGCTCTAGGTTTTTATTTTTTGCAAAATATTGTTGCATTACTTAATTTCCTTTTTATTTGGATTATTAAACATTATCAATCTTTTTACGTATGTATTTATAACATCGTCTTTGAATCCTTCACTAAGATGTCCAATTGATGCATCTTCTTCATATTTTATAAGCCAAGCTAAATTATCAAAAACATCAAATAATTCATCCTTAAAGAAACGAATAGTCTCTTCTTCAGCCTCTTTTCTATTACCAGAACCATGCGCAGAGTTTCTATGAGTGTTTACCTTATCACCAAATGTTCCTCTTATAGTAAAATATGCAGCATCATTAGGGTTTGTTGCACCAAGTATTTCCCTATAACTTTTAATTGCATTACCCTTTTTATCATATAACATAAATACTAGTACAAGTTTATCTTTTAATTCACTTTTTAAATTATTAAAAATCTCTTCATTAAACTTTTTTACATGAGCATAATGTTCATCTATTAACTCTTCTGTAAAGATAAGATATTTAAAATGAAATATTTTTAATCCATAATCATTAATTTTATCAATTATTGCCTCAATATGATCCATTGCATCAGGTTTTACTATTCCAAGAGTGAAATAGTCTTTATTATCACTTCTATCTTTTTCTATTCTCATAATTTATCTCCTTTGTTAATTTAATATAACAAAAAATAATTAAATAG
>CAVAWS010000056.1:1481-2585 GCA_963592455.1 Paratractidigestivibacter sp.
TTAGAAAATACATCATTTTTTTGGTATAATTATAGTTGTTAAAATTATCTTATAAAAGAGGCGATATAAATGGATGAATTATTTGATATAGTAGAAGATGAAACTTTATCTTTTGATGATGATAAAAAAGAAGAAAAGAAAACTTCTAATAATGATGAAAAAGAAGAAAAAATAGAAAAGAAAAAAAGTGTTTTAGAAGCTTATGGTGAAAACTTATGTGATAAAACATATATAACAAACCCAGCAATTGCAAGAGATAAGGAAATAGAAAAAACCATTTTAACTTTACTTACTCCAGATAAATCTCCAATACTAGTTGGTAAAGCTGGTATAGGTAAAACTGCAATAGTTGAAGGAATTGCATTTAAAATTAAGAATAACACTGTTCCTAATGCAATAAAATCATACGATATAATAAAGGTTAATACATCATCAATATTAGGTAAATATGTAACTGAAGATGGTACAGAAGAACTTAGAATAACTGTCTTGTTAAAAGAACTTGAAAACGCTTCTAATACAATATTATTCATAGACGAAATACATACTCTTGTTATTGAATCTAGAAATAGTGGTATTGACTTTGTTAACGCTTTAAAGCCTGCTTTATCAAGAGGTGATATAAAAGTAATAGGTGCTACTACGTTTGATGAGTATAATCAGTACTTAATTAGAGATAAAGCTTTTCTAAGACGTTTTGAAAAAATAGATGTAGAAGAACCTGATGCTGAGACAACTGTTAAAATACTTATGGGTTCTTATCCTAAAATAGAAAAACAAACTGGTGTAAGGTTAGCATATTCTAGTTATGTAATAGAAAATATAATGAAATTTATAGTAGATATGACAAGTGAATATAAGAGAGTTTATGAATTAGGTTCAAGATATCCAGATAATTCACTTGCACTACTTTCTAAGGCGTTTAGTTATGCTAAATTTGATAATAGTGAATTTGTTACATTTAAACATTTTTATAAAGCTATAATGAACTGTAAAAGCGTTTACTCTGACGTAGTAAAAAAAGAAGCAGAAAAATTTAAAGAACAATTTAAAGAATTTATAGAAAAAGAAAAAGTAGACTTAAATGACTACTAAAAATAAAAA
>CAVAWS010000057.1:0-4600 GCA_963592455.1 Paratractidigestivibacter sp.
AACCATAATTTCTTCTTATTTTCTCTATCATTTAGATAATAATTTTTATCATTCAATAATTTTTCTGTTTCTTCAATTAGTTCTTTTTGTGTTCTAAAGGTAGGTCCAGGAAACCAAAAATCAGAATTCCCAAATAATAAACCTCTATTTTTTTTATATTCTTCAATATCACACACGTTAAATAAAACTGGTCTATTTAAAAATAAAAATTCTGTTCCTATAGAGGAATAATCTGTTATCAATAAATCAAATGCATTCATTATTTCATTAACAGAAATCTGGTGTTCTAACATCTTTGTTTCTGATACAACTGCTACATTTTCCGATTCTTTAATAGCAAACTTACTCATCTCACCAGGATGCGGTTTTATACATAATAAATATCTTTTTTTCTCTAGATATTTATTTAGTTTTTCAAAATCATAATCTTCCTTTATATTGAATACATTTCCACTTTCATTTAAAACATCATTATGATTAAATCCTTTTCTAAATGTAGGCATATACATAATTATTTTTTTGTATTTAGATAAATCTTTATTTAATATTTTAGAAAGGTTGTATTTTCCATTCGAGTTTTTAAAATAATCGAAAATTGGCATTCCAAGTGATTTAATTCTTGAGTATTCAACTTTAAATATAGCACCCCAAACAGTTTTCCAAAAATCACTTGGTACAATAAAATAATCAACCACTTCTCCAATGTTTTCATATCCCTTTATATCATCCTTACTTGGATTTTCTTGTGCAAATCCAATTGGCTTAGGTCCAATTCCATGCCATAATTCTATATATATAGAATTTTTAGCTTTTAATTTATCGCCGTCTAAATTACCCTGCGTAGTAAAAAAAACATTAGTTTTAGGAATGTATTTTTTAAACTCATCAGTTCCTATTAATATTGCATTTATACCCTTTTTCTTAAGTATTTCTACGGTTGCCTCGTTATATACAATCCAAGTATAATTCATATTATCATTATATGTTTTTACCATATATTCATATAAAGCTTTTGCATTACCTGCAAAATCTGGAAAACTACAAAATGTTATGTTTAATTTTTTCATATTTTCCTCCAAATAGTTTGATTTATATAAACATTATACCATACAAGCATTTAAAAAAAAGCACATCTTGTGCTTTTATTTTAAAAATTTTTCTATATTTTTCTTAGATTCTTCAGAATATTTCTTTCTAAATTTTTCATATTCTTTTATTATCATTTCTCTATTCTCTTTTGCATTATCTATTTTATTAGCAATTTCACTTATATCATCATCGCTTTTTAACACTAAGTATTTTTTTAACTTGGGATATTTATCAAATATATCTGTATTACCTAATATACAGGGAATTCCCATATCCATACTCTTAAGTATTAATTCATTGTTATTTGCTGTAAAATTGCAGTATAAATTAACACAATTATCTTTCATTGCTTCTATATATGAAGACACTTTTTTGTCTTTTATACCAAAAAAATCAATAAAATGTTCTGTTGCAGGCATATACTTTACAGTTTTAATATAACTATACTTTTTTATAAGCTTTATTGCACTTAACTCATTATATGTATTATGATTTGGATTAAAATCATCTCCTATTAATCCAATTGAATTAGAGTTTTTATTTGATTTTCTTAGTTTCTTTATATCAAGATTTATATACTTAGCATTGTATCCTGCATTTTTTAATATTTCATATGTTGATTTATCAAGGCAACCAATTACATCAACAATATTTCTATCGCAAAATTCCGTTAAATTAAAGTATGTTGCTCTAATAGCACCTTGTGTCATATATGAAACATTATGTTTAATTACCCATCTAATTTTCTTAGTTTTTCTAATATAAGGTAATATTTTTCTATATATATCATCATAATCAAATAATACTAAACTTTTAGCTACATTGTTAATAAAATCAATTATTTCTTTTATTTTTTCATCTTTGTAAGTATCATCTATCATATATACATTATCAAATGAATATGTAACTCCATCTTTTATATCACTATCACAGCTAGGCAATAAAACTATATAATCTTTATTTTTTAATTTATCTAAATTCATAACATCCCCCAAACTACATATTTAAAAAGTCTATAACACTTTGTTTACTTAAAGTATCATTTTCTTTTTTCCATGTTTTATATAATTTCATTACTTCTTCTTTATTATCTAAACAATTTTTAATTTGTTTAGATATTTCAACAGCATTTTCTTCATTGTTAACAATAATATATTTTTCTAACTCTTGATTCTTAAAATAATGATGATTGTTACCAGATATACATGGTACTCCTACTTCAAAGCTTTCAATAGGAAGCATTGGTGCACATTCTGAATATGTAACATATAAATTTATTGTATTATTTGACATACGTTTTAATAGATCATTTCTTGGAATCGGTTTATCAAGTCCTTCTAGTTTTAATCCAAGCGATGTTGCAAATTTCTTTGCTTCAGGATTAAGTGGTACCATATCTACTACAGCATTAGAAATCAAAGATGCTGCTGCAAGTTGTGCAAATAAATTTTTTCTCCAATCATCACATTTAGCAGCATAAATACCAATTTTAACCTTATCTTTTGGTGGTTTACCAGTAATCTTTTTAGGAAGTATAACATTATTTCTAATAAAATGAGTTTTATATCCTTCTTCTTTATAAAAATCTAATATACTTTCTTTACAAGTAGCAAATACATCTATTATGCCTTCTTTATGTAATTTTATTATTTCTATATTTCTAGCCCATCCATAAGGTTCAGAAACTTGCGAATGAGATCCATGCCAAAATACTTTTATTTTAATAGATGGATTAATTTCTTTTAATTTTATAGCAACGTCAAGCCATCCTTTTGCCATAGCACTAAATATAACTTGCTTAACATCTGATTTTATAATTAAATCTGTAATAGTATTTATATCTTTCTTTCTTAATAATTCACCACATCTTACTCTTGAATCAAATAATTCAATAGTAGCACTAGTAACTCCAAGCCAGTCTGGATTATGCATTATTAAATAATCTTTATCTACGTTTTTTATATCTGAAATAGCATTATTTAAATTTTCAAAATATTTATCATTATATTTTCTTTTATATCTTCTATATAATATAACTGGAAATAAACATATTTTAATTAATTTAACAATTACTTTCTTTGCACGTCTTATATTGGTAAATAAGAAATTCGTTAATGGTTCTCCTATTTTTCTTACAAATTTTGTATATATTTTATCTGATTTAGGAAGCCATGTTGCATCAAAATAATGAACTAAACATGTATTTTCTGTAAAAACATTATTTTTAAAATTAAAAGATAATGGATAAAAATATTCTCTTGGATAAACATAAATATTTTTATTTAACACTTGCACATCATTTATTGATGCATCAAAACCAAATTCATCAAGTATTTTAGTAATTATTCTAGGAATACTCATCTTATAAATATCTTCTATTTCAAATCTATCTTTACTTTGATAATAATCTAACATTCTCTTAGCAAAGTATGTTTTAGGTTTACTTGCTCCCCATACAGCGGCATTTACCATCATGGAATCTTCAACACCTAAGAAAGTTTCTTTATCTAGTAAAAAGGAAATATCTTTCTTTATCATCATATCAGTATCAAAATATATTCCACCCATTTCATATATAGCTTTTGTTCTAGCATAATCTGCAACGAACGCCCACTTTTTATGTTCATATGCTTCTTTTATAAAAGGACATTCTTCTAAATCAACATTATTTTCATTCCATTCTATTATTTCATAATCAGGTAGATATTTTTTCCAACTCTTTATGCATTTTTTTGCTAATTTAGGTAATGGTTTACCACCAAACCAGCAATAGTGAATATATTTACTACTCATTAAAACCTCCATTAACTCATTTGTGATTTGTAATATTCATCACATATTTTTTTTGTATCACCCATTTTTACTACTTTACCATGCTCTAACCATACAACTTTAGTACATAAATCTTTTATTGATTGAAGTGAATGTGATACATATAAAACAGTTGTACCACCTTTTATCATTTCCATCATTTTTGCCTTACTTTTTTCTTGAAATTTAATATCACCAACTGATAATATTTCATCAACTATTAATATTTCAGGATTAACTATTGTTGCTATTGAAAATGCTAACTTTGCAGTCATACCTGATGAAAAGTTTTTTACTGGTACTTCTAAGAAATCTTTTAATTCTGAAAACTCTACTATTTCATCAAACTTTGAATCGAGAAACTTTTTAGAGTATCCAAGAATTGCACCATTTAAATAAATGTTTTCCTTTGCTGTTAAGTTACCATCAAATCCTGCTCCGAGCTCTATCATAGGTGAAATAACACCGGCTACTTTAACCTTCCCAGAAGTTGGTTTCATAACACCACTTACTACTTTTAATAAGGTTGATTTACCAGCTCCATTACTACCAATAAGACCAACAACTTCTCCCTTTCCAACGGTAAATGACACATTTTTTAATGCCCAAAATTCATTATTTTTTTTATTTCTTTTCTTAGTTTTACCAGAAAATAAATTTACAAAAGCCTGTTTAACAGAGAAATCTTTATCTATACCTA
>CAVAWS010000057.1:4610-5502 GCA_963592455.1 Paratractidigestivibacter sp.
TATAATAAATAAACTTATCTTGTTTCTTTTTAAATACATAACTTCCTAATAATAACATTCCAACTCCTATACCTGCTAGTAATAGTAATGTTTTGATTGAAGGACAACTGTTATATATTACAATTGTTCTAGCTGTATTTAAAAATTGATATAATGGATTAAACTTCATTAAAAATTGTAATTTAGCTGGTAATATCTCAATACTATAAAAAACAGGAGTTAAATAATTCCACAAAGTAAGTAATATACCATATATATGAAATACATCTCTTAAAAATACAGACATACATGAGATTAAAAGACCAACTCCACATGTAAATAAAAACATGCAAAGAAATACATAAGGTAAAAGTAAATAATATATATTAAAATGACACGTATATTCTCCTAATCCAAAATGTGATAATACAATTATTCCTAACCATGGAATTAATGTTAAAACAAAATCTATTCCAACAAATAAGCATTTTGCAACTGGGAATATATATTTTGGTATATAAACTTTATTTATTAACGTGAAATTTTCAACAACTGATGACATAGCCATATTAGTAGCAGATGAAAAATAATTAAACATTATAAGACCTGTCATTAAATATACTAAATAGTTTACTCCATCCACTTTAAATTTAAACATTTGTGAAAAAACTATTGCCATAACAGTCATCATTAGAATAGGATTTAACAAACTCCATATAACACCAAGAACACTTCTTTTATATTTTACTTTAAAATCTCTTGATATTAATTGAGTCATTAAAAACCAATAACGTTTAAAATTAAATAATATATTTTTAACTTTAGTCATAAAACACCTCTTTTGATTTTATATATACTTAATTATACCATATATTATAAAAATAAAAAGCATATTTTTTATGCTTTAAATATT
>CAVAWS010000058.1:0-1821 GCA_963592455.1 Paratractidigestivibacter sp.
AAATAAATATAATTATGGAAATTTCATCAAAAATAGGCTATAATTTAAACTCGAATTTATTGTTTTCAAGTTTAATAATAAAAATGGGAGAGGTATAAAATGATAAAAGTGGTAGGAATAAAGTTTGAAAATTCAGGTAAAGTATATTATTTTTCTCCTGGAAATTTAAAGATTAAAAAAAATTATAATGTAATAGTTGAAACAGAAAGAGGCGTTCAATTTGGAAATTGCACAGCAGGTATAGAAGAAAAAAATGAAGAAGATATTTACTTACCTTTAAAAGAAGTAACTAGAGTAGCAACAAAAAAAGATGCTGAAATTAATAAAAAAAATAAAATTGCTTCTCAAAAAGCGTTAGTTTTTGCAAGAGAATTAGTTGAAAAAGAAAATTTAGACATGAAAATATATGAAGCATCCTACACATTTGATAGAAAAAAGTTGATATTTAAATTTATAGCGGATGAAAGAGTTGATTTTAGAAATTTAGCTAAAATTTTGGCAGGAAAATACAAAACAAGAATAGAATTAAGACAAATAGGTGCGAGGGACAAAGCTAAAGAAGTATCAGGACTTGGACCTTGCGGTAGACCTCTTTGTTGTTCGGAGTTTTTAACTAATTTTGATGGCATTTCAATAAACATGGCTAAAAATCAAGGATTAGCATTAAATCCAAGTAAAATTAATGGTTCTTGTGGCAGATTATTATGCTGTTTAGGATATGAAGATGAGATGTACTCTTATTATAAAAAGAATTTACCTAGAATAGGACAATTAGTTAAAACAAAAGAGTATACTGGAAGAGTAAAAGAACTTTCACCACTAACTAATAAATTCAAAATAAAAACAGATGATGATATGTTAATAGAAATAGATGGTAATGAAAAATGGAAGTAGTAAATGATTTATTAAATTATAATAAACTTAAAATAGTTCAGAATACAGATTGGTTTAAATTTTCGTTAGACTCGGTTTTATTAGCAAATTTTGTTCATACAAGACCTAATGATAAAATAATAGATTTTTGTACTGGTAATGCACCTATACCATTGTTTTTACAACATAAAGTAAAAAATAAAATATTAGGAGTTGAATACCAAAAAGAAATATATGAATTAGCTATAAAAAGTGTTTGTATAAATAATTTAGAAGATAAAATAAAAATAATAAATGATGATGTAAAAAACATATCTAACATATATGAAACTGATACATTTGATATTATTACATGTAATCCGCCTTATTTTAAAGTAACTGATAATGCTAAAATAAATGATAATGATATAAAATCGGTAGCAAGACATGAAATAAAACTAAATTTAAATGATATATTTAGTTGTGCAAAAAAAATATTAAAAAATGGTGGCTCAATATATATGGTTCATAGAACTGAGAGATTATTAGAAATATTAAATACTATGCAAAAAAATAATATTATGCCTAAGAGAATTTGTTTTATATATCCTTTTAAAGATACTGACTCAAATATTGTTTTAATAGAAGGAAGAAAAAATGGTAATTTAGGTGTGAAAATAACTAAACCTATAATAGTACATGAAAAAAACGGGGAATATACAAAGTTTATTAATGATATATTTGATGGAGGATTAGAAATATGAGAATAAAGTTGGTTGTAGGATTAGGAAATCCAGGTAAAGAATACGAAAAAACTAGACATAATATGGGTTTTAGAGTTCTTGATAAAGTAGCAGAAAAATTAAATATAAGTAATTGGAAACAAAGAGATGGAGCTTTATATTTTGATACGTATGTTGGATTTAGTAAGGTATTATTCTTAAAACCACAAGAGTATATAAATTTATC
>CAVAWS010000058.1:1831-5594 GCA_963592455.1 Paratractidigestivibacter sp.
TTTTGATATAGATATAGATGATATATTTGTTGTAAGTGATGATTTAGATATTCCTATTGGGACTATTAAATTAAAAGAAAAAGGTTCATCTGGTGGTCATAATGGCCTTAAAAACATAGAAAAAAATCTAAAAACTCAGAATTTTAAAAGAATAAAAATAGGAATTTCAAATGATAAAACAAAAGATACAAAAGATTATGTTTTATCAAAATTTTCTAAAGAAGAAGAATTGGAGTTAAAAAAAGTAATAGATACAGCATCTGATGCTGTTTTAGGCTCTTTAGAACAATCTTTTACAGATATGATGAATAAATATAATACCAGAGTAAAACAAAGCTAAGGTGGCGATTATATGCTTTATAATGCATTTGATTTTAAAATAGCTGACAATGATAAAGTAGATGTTATTGGTTTAAATAATAAAGTCCAAGCAGAGTATGTTTGGAATCTTTTTGGTGTTCTAAAAAAAGATATATTAATTGTTACAAATACAATTTATGAGGCTAATTTGTTATATAAAAGTTTATCTTATAGTCATCAAAATGTTTATTTATATCCTATGGATGATTTTTTGGTCAGTGAGTCTTTAGCATCATCACCAGATTTAAAAGCAATTAGAATAGATACGTTAAATAGTTTAACTAATAATTATGATGATAAAAAGATTCTAATAACTAATCTAACAGGATATTTAAGATTTTTACCAACAAAGGATATTTGGCAGGAAAGCATTATAAAAATAAAGAAAAATTTCGAGTATAAAAGGGAAGAGTTACTTGAGAAACTAAATACATTAGGCTACACAAAAGATAGTATTGTAACGAAAACAGGAGAATATTCTAATAGGGGTTATATACTTGATATATTTCCATATGAATATGATTTGCCAGTTAGAATAGAATTTTTTGATGATGAGATAGAATCAATAAGATATTTCAATCCTGATACACAGTTATCGTTAAATGATATAAATGATGTGTCAATAATGCCTTTTACTGAGTTTATTAATAAAAAAAAGATGCAAGATATTCCTTCTAGACAAAGTTTATTGCCTAGGGTTTTAGAAACTTATTGTAATATTGAAAAATACATGGATTCGCCATTATCAGTATTCATGGATTTAGATATCTTAAAACAAAGCCATGCTAAGGTTTTAAGTGATATAGAAGAATTTAAAGAAACTGATGTATATAAAATAGATAAGTATATGTTTGATTTGGAAGAATTATTGCCAAGAAAATATATTAATATATTAAGTATTGATAATTATTCGAGTAAAAACATAGTAGAAACTTATGAAACTAAGGAAATAGATAGGTTTAATGGGAATTTCAATTTATTAAATATTTTTATTAATAAAAACATTAAAGATTTTAAAAAGGTAGTTATTGTTTTGGAAGATAGAAAAATATTAGAAGAATTATCTGATTATTTAGATGTTAAAATCTTATTAACTAACAAAGATGAATTAAAGGAAAATGTTATTAACGTAGTCATAGGTAAGTTATATAATGGATTTATATTGGGTGATTATACCGTTTTAACTGCAAATGAAATATTTAAAAAACAATTTGTATCTAAATATAAAACTAAGTTTAAGTATGGAAGCAAAATAAGAGATATCAATAAATTGCAAACTGGAGATTACGTAGTTCACCAATTATACGGAATTGGTAGATATCTTGGTATTACAACCTTAACTACTAATGGTTTAAAAAAAGATTATTTAAATATAGAGTATAAAGACAAGGATAAATTATATATACCTGTTGAAAAAATTGAGTTAATAAGTAAGTTTTCTTCTTCCGAGGGAGTAAGTCCTAAACTAAGTAAATTAGGAAGCAGTGATTGGTATAAGCAAAAAAGTAGAATAAAGGGAAAAGTTAAGGATATAGCTAAACAACTTTTAAACTTATTTGCAAAAAGAAAATTAGAAAAAGGATTCGCCTTTTTACCAGATGATGAAATGCAATATAATTTTGATAATGATTTTCCTTATGATGAAACAAAAGATCAATTAAGATCAATAAAAGAAATAAAGTCTGATATGGAAAAACCACATCCAATGGATAGATTATTATGTGGTGATGTTGGATATGGAAAAACAGAAGTTGCTTTCAGGGCAATATTTAAAGCTATTAGATCTGGAAAACAAGTTGCCTTTTTATGTCCTACAACCATCTTATCTAAGCAACATTATGATAATGCTTTGATAAGATTTGATGGATATGGTGTAAATATAGCTGTCTTAAATAGATTCATATCGGTAAAGGAAAAAAATGAGATATTGGAAGGGGTAAAAAGCGGTAAAATAGATCTTGTGATAGGAACTCATAGGTTACTAAATAAAGATATCATTTTTAAAGATTTAGGTCTTTTAGTAATAGACGAAGAACAACGTTTTGGTGTTACACATAAAGAAAAAATTAAAGCTTTAAAAGCAAATATTGATGTTTTAACTCTTTCAGCAACTCCAATACCTAGAACACTGCAGATGTCTCTTGCAGGAATGAGAAGTTTGTCTTTAATAGAAACACCACCAATTGATAGATATCCAGTGCAAACTTATGTATTAAAGGAAAATGATTATGTAATAAAAGATGCTATATATAAAGAATTATCTAGAGATGGACAGGTTTATGTTTTGTATAATAAGGTTCAAGATATTGATAGATGTGTTTATAAAATACAAAAGTTAGTTCCTGATGCTAAAATAACATTTATTCATGGTCAAATGTCCAAAAATGAAATAGAATCTACAATGGAAAGTTTTACATCTGGTGAATATAATGTTTTAGTTTGTACTACTATAATTGAAACTGGAATTGATATACAGAATGCAAATACTTTAATAGTGTTAGACGCTGATCATTTTGGCCTTAGTCAGTTATATCAGATAAGAGGTAGAATAGGAAGAGGTAGTAATATAGGATATGCTTATTTGATGTATGATAAGAATAAAGAGTTAAATAGTATAGCAACAAAGAGATTATCAGCTATAAAAGAATTTACAGAGTTAGGTAGTGGTTATTCACTTGCTATGAGAGATTTGTCTATAAGAGGCGCAGGAAATATATTAGGAGCAGAACAATCTGGGTTTATAGATTCTATAGGATATGACTTATATCTGAAGATATTAAATGAAGAAGTAGAGAGATTAAAGGGAAATTTTGTGGAGAATGAAGAAAAAGATGAAAAGCCATTTTTACAAGTTTCAACACATATAGATGATTTTTATGCTGATACAGAGGAATTAAAGATAGAAATACACAAAATTATAAATACAATAGATTCAGAAGAAAAATTTGAAGAAGTAAAAAACACTTTAGAAGATAGATTTGGTAAATTAGATGAAACAATAATAACTTATATGCAAGAAGAATTGTTCCAATATTTAGCAAAGAAAAAAGGTGTTGTTAAGGTAGAACAATTACCAAAAGTTATAAATGTTTATTTTAATGATTACGTTTCTAATAATACTAATATGTTTGATGTTCTTAGTAACTTATATAAAATAAGTACTAATTATAAAGTAGAGTACATAAATAAAATTTTAAAAATTTCATTATCATTAACTGATCTTGATAAACACTTTACTTATTATTTAATAAAAATGCTAGAAATAATGGAATAATCTAGCTTTTTTTGTGCAAATTAATTTACGGAAGGTGAGTTAATTGAAAAACCATGGTATCACGAGAAGAATAGATAGTTTAGGTAGAATTGTAATACCTAAAGAAATAAGAAAAGTTTTAAGAATAAA
>CAVAWS010000059.1:0-2630 GCA_963592455.1 Paratractidigestivibacter sp.
CATCAAAATTATCTTTTACCTTATTAACATGTTTTTCAATATAATCAGCATCAATAAAATCATCATTGTCAATAAACATAACATATTCACCAGTAGCAACTTTAATTCCTTTATTTCTGGTACGTGCAACACCTATATTATCCTGAGTAATAATTCTAACATTTTTATTGTTTTTATACTTATTTATTATTTTTAATGAATTATCTTTTGAACCATCATCTATTAGAATTAATTCAAAGTTCTTATAACTTTGAATTAAAATACTATTAACGCACCTTTCAATTGTATTTTCTGCGTTATAAATAGGAACAATAATAGATACATTATACATTTTGCACCTTCTTTCTTAATATAAAAAGTTTATATTATTTACTATACCTAATAAAATCATTAGATATAAAATCCTTTAATTATCGTAAATAAAGAATATGAAATGGTAATTAATACTATTATTATTGTATATAGTTCTTTATTCTTGAAGCTTGTTTTAATTTTATTATTTGTTAAAGCTATTGCAAGTAATAATACGGCTGGTATAAAATATCTTGATTGTAATCCGTCTATTGTAACACTGCCATATTCGGTCCAACTAAATAGCATAGAGGCATAAACAATTCCGAAAATAATCACAAATACAGATGCAAATATTATTTTTTCTAATTTAGTTAATTTGTTTTCTTCTGGGTTATCAAAAAACAAAATTAATAAATATAATATCGGCAAAATAAACGCTCCAATGTTTTTATACCATACAGTTGACCAACCAAAGCCATTAATAAGTCCCCTTATAATATCTAAATCTAATCTTTCTAAAATTGTTTGAAAAACAACATGTATTATAGTAATTGGTTGTGTTATAATCATGGACATCTTATATAATTTTTTTTCACTTACAACAGAACCGGTTACATATTGTCCATAGTTTGTTGAACATAATATTATTGGCATTAATATAGCTATTGATACAAAAAATAGCTTATCCTTCTTACTATTAAATTTGTTTTTTGGAACCAATAATAGTAAAAATGTGATAGGGAAATAAACAGGTTTGCAAAGACCTAAAATACAACATAATATAACAGTTAAAATTATTTCTTTTAAAGATATTTTCTTATATTTTCCCTTAATTAAATATAAAATTTGTGCTATCAATAAAAATGATATAGACAATGTTAAACTATCTTGATTAATAGCAGAAACTTGTTGAATAGTAATTGGAAATAGCATTACAATAAATAATATCTTTTTAAAATATGGAATCTTTTTTAATGCTAAAAATCCTAAAACAACAAAAATCAATGCATTTATTAATCTTCCTAAAATTGAAGTGAATATAAAAGGAAAATTAAGCATAGTAGATATTTTTATAATAATCGCTGCCGGAATATATGCAATTGGTTTTAAATCATATGTGTTTTGAAAATCATATGATGCATATTTATTTCCATCTTCTCTTACCCAAAAATTTGCAAAATACTCTTTTGCAGAAGTTTTATAATCTCCATTTAATAAATCAAACGTATATTTTTGAATGGTATTATCAACATTACTTTTTAATTTTAATGTTTTATTTTTTCTATTAATTTTATCTGGGCTTAAAATACTATATGCCTTAAAATAGTGTGCCGGTTCATCTGGAACATGAAATGGTGGAAGAATCAATGAAAATAATACTGTTGAAATAATAGCTAGTAAAGCAAAAACACCATGTATATTATTTTTTAAAGAATCTTTTAAATAATAAATTAACATGCAAAGAATTATAAAAATCGGAACAATTATATATTTTCCAGCTATCTCCATACAAGGATATAATAATAGTGAACACGCTATCAACACTCCTAAGAATAGAAGAATAATATCAGTAATTTTTAATTCTTTCTTTTCTTTTATCTTATGTATTATTAATAATACATAATGCAATATATAATATAATATTATACATGATACAACATATACAAAAAATGTTAAAAGTGCTTTACTAATAGTAATATTAGTAAAATAATCTAATATAATTTTAGAAAAGTGATTTGTTATTAAAATTCCATTTGTTTTAGTTTTTTGTGAAAAATCATATGTTTCAGTTTTCTTGTTATAATTTGTAACTAATTTTCCATTAGTCTTATTTTTTACGATCCCTATACTTATATTGTGAAACTGTGTTAATGTAAAACCAAATGTTTCACCTTTTTTTATGTATAGAATATCATCCCAATCGTCTTCTTTTGAATTATTTTTTGAATAACTCAAATTATATTTTTCAGCAAATGATTTCATTTTGTATTGGGTCTCACCTATTTTTATATAATTTATTGCTATTACACCATCTATTGTAGTTATTTTGAAATTAACTCTTTTTTTTGCTTGGTAACATGAAATAAATGTTACTAATGTTATAATCGATAATATTAATGATAAAATAATACAGATTTTTTTTGTTTTCTTCTGATTCATAAAATACTCCTACTTTCCTATCTTTCTAATTTTTCTTATTTTTTCTAACATTTTCCATGACTTTGATGATTCTATTTGTTTTAATATTATGTCAGATTCTGTAAGTTTTTTTATTGTTTGAGTTTGTTCTTGAATTATGTTTTTTTGTTTTTTTTCTAAAAGTCTTAATCTTGCTA
>CAVAWS010000060.1:0-5633 GCA_963592455.1 Paratractidigestivibacter sp.
TTTATTTAAAGATAATATGCTTATAGTTAAAGATGATATAATGAAAGATAAATGGTATAAGAAAAAGGCAATGGAATTATTTAAAATATACCTTGATGAAGCGTATTTTGTGTTTGATGAAGATATACCTTATCCTAAGCTTAAGGTAAGATTAATGAAAACAAGGTGGGGTGTATGTAATAAAAAAGATGATTCTGTAACTCTTAACTTAGAATTAGTAAAAAAGGATCCTGTTTTTTTAAATTATGTAATAGTTCACGAATTATCTCACTTTGTTCATTTTGATCATAGTAAGGAGTTTTGGAGTACGGTAGAAAAATATTGCCCTGATTATAAAAACGTTAGAAAGAAATTAAAGGAGTAAGAATTATGGTTATAACTTCAAAAGATAATGAGAAAATAAAATATTTAAAGAAACTTAAAAATAATAAGTTTATGAATGAAGAAAAAAAGTTTATTATAGAGGGTGATCACCTAACAAAAGAAGCTTTTAAAGCAGGTATATTGCTTGAAACTTATAGTATATTTGACACGGATTTTAATGTTCCAAACACGCTTGTATCAAAAAGTGTTATAAAAAGTTTAAGTAGTCTTAATACTCCATCTAATATAATAGGAGTATGTAAATTTATAGATAGTAAGTTAGATATAAATAATAACATATTAATATTAGATGGTGTTCAAGATCCAGGTAATTTAGGGACTATAATCAGAAGTTCTTCTGCCTTTAATTTTAATACAATAGTTGTAAGTAAGGATACTGTAAGTAAGTATAATGATAAAGTTATTAGAGCAACTCAAGGTATGATGTTTAAATCAAATATAATTGAAGAGGATTTAAAAACGTTTATACCTTATTTAAAAGAACATAATTACATTGTATATGGTACTAATGTTAATAACGGTATAGATGTTAGAAACATTAATAAAAAGGCTAAAATAGCCGTTATAATGGGTAATGAAGGACAAGGCGTTAGTAAAGAAGTATCAGAAGAAGTTAAAGACAACATATACATAGATTTAAAAAAAGATGTAGAAAGTTTAAATGTAGCAGTTGCAGCATCTATTATTATGTATGAGATAAATAAAGGAGAGTAGTTATTATGGAATATTTATACATTGGTAAATTAGTTAACACACATGGTCTTAAGGGTGAAGTTAGAGTCTTATCAGATTTTAGACATATTGATAAAGTATTTGTACCTAACTTTAAATTTTACATAGGTAAGGAAAAAGATGAGTATGTAGTAGAAAGTTATAGAAAACATAAAAATTTTCATATGTTTGTATTTAAAGGATATTATGACATTAACGAAATAGAACATTTAAAAGGCTCTAATGTTTACATAAAAAAAGAAGATTTAGTATTAAACAAAAACGAGTTTTTAGCTATTGATTTAATTGGATTTGATGTTATAATAGATGACAAAAAACAAGGAGTAATAGCTGATGTTATAGACACGCTAGCAAATGAAGTCCTAGTTTTAGATAATTCTGTTATGATACCTTATGTTAAAGAGTTTATTTTAAAAGTAGATATTGATAACAAAAAGGTATTCGTAAAGAATATGAAAGGGTTATTAGAATGAAAATAGATATTTTAACACTTTTTCCTGATATGTTTAAAGGATTTAAGGAAGAATCCATAATAAAAAAAGCTATAGATAATAAAAAAGTAGATATTAATACAATAAATTTTAGAGACTTTGCCAAAAATAAACATAAAAAAGTTGATGATACTCCCTATGGTGGAGGAGCTGGTATGGTTTTGATGTGTCAACCAATATTTGATGCAGTAGAAAAAATAAAAACCGAAAAATCAAAAGTAATTTTATTGTCTCCTCAAGGTAAAAAATATAACCAGAAGATGGCATATGATTTATCAAAAGAAGAACATTTAATTATGATATGTGGTCATTATGAAGGCTTTGACGAAAGAATTAAGAGTATTTGTGATTGTGAAATATCTATTGGAGATTATGTATTAACAGGTGGTGAGATTCCAGCTATGGTTTTATGTGACTCTATAACAAGACTAATACCAGGTGTAATTGAAGAAGAATCTCACTTAAAAGACTCATTTAATGATGATTTACTTGATTATCCAACATATACTAAACCTAGAAATTATAAGGGAATGGAAGTGCCAGAGGTATTACTTTCTGGTGATCATAAAAAAATAGATGAGTGGAGGTGCGAAAAACGTCTAAAAGTAACCAAGGAAAAAAGACCTGATTTATTTAAAAAGAAAATGAAATTAGAAAAAAGTGGAGTTAAAGAACATAATAAAATATACATAGATGATATTAAAAATATTAAGGTTAAAAAAATAAAAGAAGTAAAAGAAACAGGAAATTATAAGTTAATTAAAAACGATGATATAAAAGCTATTACCATTTTAGATGCTAAAAAAATAACTGGTTATAAACTAAAAAATAAGAAAAGTGATGGGTATGTAAATAGATTATTAATTGTTAAACCTTCATTTGCTAAAGCAGTTGTTTTAAAAAATGCTAGAAAAAAGATAAACATGCTAACATATAAATTTAACGTGTTATTAGATAGTGATGATGATACTGATTCAAGTGTTTTAGGCGAAGCAGAAATGTTAAAATCATTTATAATAACAGCTTATGCAAGGTATTTAGGTCAAGAAAGTCTTGATATGGTAATAAAAAACATTAATATGATAGTAAATGAATTTGTTAAAAATAAGAGTTTAAGAAACACACTAAAAAGTTCTAATAAAGAACAAATAACAGCTAGAAGTAGGTAAAATAAATATTTATAAGACTTGCAAAAATAATTATTTTGTGATAAAATCTTAATGTTTTAAAAAAGCAATCCGATGCTCTAATTAATACGTATGATTGCTGACTTAATATATTTTACAGAAAGGATCGAAGAAAAATGAATAAAATTGATAAGATTACAAGTAAACAATTAAATCCAAACGTTCCAGAATTTAGAGTTGGAGATACTGTTAGAGTTGGAGTTAGAATCATTGAAGGTAAAAAAGAAAGAGTACAAAACTTTGAAGGTATTGTTATTTCTCGTAAAAACCAAGGTGTTTCTGAAACATTTACAGTTCGTAAGATCTCTGGTGGTGTTGGTGTTGAAAGAACTTTCCCTATTCATTCACCAAAACTTGATTCAATTACAGTTACAAGAAAAGGTAAAGCAAGAAGAGCTAAGTTATATTATGCTAGAGACGTAGTTGGTCAATTCAAACTTAAGGAAAGAAATTAATAAGGCTCTTTATGCCTTATTTTTTGTGGTATTTTATATGAAAAAAGAGAAGATTATAAAACTTTTAAAAGATATATTTCCATACGTTTTAATCATAATATTAGTTGTTTTAATTAGAACGTTTATAGTAACGCCAGCACAAGTAGATGGTTCATCTATGAATCCTACCTTAAGTGATAATAATTTAGTTATATTAAATAAGTTAGATTATAGGTTAAATGATATAAAAAGGTTTGACGTTGTTGTAGTTGATATAAAAACAGAAAAAATAATTAAAAGGGTAATTGGATTACCTGGAGATACTATTTCATATAAAAATAAAACTTTATATATAAATGGTAAAAAAGTAGAAGAAAACTTTACTCACACTAATGATACTAGAGATTTTAAACTAGGTGATATTGGTTATCAAAAAATTCCAGGAGATAAATACTTCGTTGTAGGAGATAATAGAAATAACTCTATGGACTCTCGTATAATTGGTTTAGTAGATAGAAGTCAAATACTTGGAAGTGTGTCATTTAGATTTTTCCCATTTAATAAAATAGGAAAAGTAAAATAGTATTTAAGAAACAATTTTGATATCAATTTTGTTTCTTTTTTATTTTATAATTTGATATAATATCTATGGTGATAGTATGAAGTTAAAAAACTTTTTTGGACATTTAAACGCTGTTAATAAACACAGATTTTACGTGTTTAAATATTCTATTAAGGCAGGTATACCATTTAGAGGATTAATGCATGATTTATCTAAATATAGCATAGAAGAATTTTTTGAAGGTGTAAAGTATTATAATGGTAACTTTAGTCCTATTAGCACTTGTAAGAAGTTAAATGGCTACTCTAAAGCCTGGCTTCATCATACAGGAAGAAACAAACATCATTTTGAATACTGGTATGATTTTAATAGCCCTGTTAAAACTCCTGTTATGCCTTATAAATATGTAGTAGAATTAATATGTGATAATATAGCAGCATCCAAGGTATATTTAAAAGATAAATGGGAAAATGACTCTGTATTTAACTACTTTTCAAAAAGAAAAGACTTATCTTATGTAAATCCTAAAATATATGATATGTTAATTAATGTATATAGTGACATGACAAAAATAGGTATTAATGGTATTTTAAATAAAAAATACTTAAGGAAAATGTATATAAAATATGTAGGAAAGATATCCTGAAAATGATTAATATTATTGATATTAAATAATTATTATGCTATTATAAAATTAATAATAAGTAGAAAGTAGGGTATATAATATGTTAAATAAAAAAAATAAAGGATTTACACTAATAGAATTACTAGCTGTTATAGCACTTTTAGCAATAGTTGGTATTGCATCTTATAATATTATAAGAAGAACAATGAAGAATGCAAAGATAAAAGCAATTCAAACAACAGCAACTACATTAGAAAAACAAGCAAAAGATAAAGTAACGTTAAAAGATGAGTACTTGTGTTATGCCAAAGATGTTGATGACACCTTTTCAAGTTCTACTATAGCAGTGTGTAATACAAACATTAACAGTTGCAACGGTGGAAAGACATACGAAGGTTGTAAAAGATATTATGGAAATAAAAAATGTAACAGTTTATATAATTTAACGGATGATTATAGAATGAGTGTATATTATCAACCAGCAACAAATTATATATATATGTATTTTGGAATAATGTCGGACGGAAAGTTAAAGGAATACTCTGAAGTAAAAAGTGAGAAAAATTATGAAGATTTCATTAAAAAATATAACGAAAGAAAAATAGCGGAACTATCAACAAGAGCATTGTCTGATACAGAAGATAATATATATAACGAGGATATAACTTGGGATAAAGACAATGGTACTTTAGCAGGAAAAAAACTTGAGAAATATACATATAAGTATGATTCTGATTCGACTAAAATTAGACGTGGTTCTACGGAAGAGGTGGATGATATATCTAACAGTTTGGATAAAAAAACTACAAACGAGAAGATTAAAGTATCTGATGCTTGTAACGCTTTATATCCTAATATAGATTGGTAGTCAAAATTAAATAGTGCTTAATATTAGCACTTTTCTTTTTAAAAATATTATAAGGAGTAATGATTTATGGAGAAGAAAATAGCAGTTGATTTAGATGGAGTAATATTTGATACTGAAAGATATTTTAGAGTTTTTTCTGATATAGAGGACGTTAATAATTTTGGTTTTAATAATGTTATTGATAAAAAGAAGACAAGGTTTCAGGATAGATATAAATGGGATAAGGATTTTATAGAAGATTTTTATAGTAAGAATGTATATGATTTTGAAAAATCGTCTGGTGTTATGCCTGGAGTTTGTTACGTACTTAATTATTTAAAGAGTAGGGGATATAAGTTATATATAATAAC
>CAVAWS010000060.1:5643-27266 GCA_963592455.1 Paratractidigestivibacter sp.
CCATTAAATTATTAAAAAAGTATCATTTATATAATTTATTTGAAGAAATTATATTTAAATCTAAGCTAAAGAAAGATAAATTATTAGAATATAACATTAGTTATATGATTGATGATAATTTAGATATATGTGATTTTATAAAAGATATATGTACTCCAATTTATTTTAAGGATACTCCATTATATGATGCCAAAGATGATAAGATCATAACAGTTAATAACTGGGGTGATATATATAGATATTTTAAGGAAAAGGAATAATTAAAAATAAGTCCCCTATTACTAAATTAGTATAAAGTAGGACTTATCTTTTATATACATATTAAGGAAGTTTTTACGCTTCTTTTTTTATTTATCATTATACTCATGATGATTCTAAGCACATTTTATTTAATAAGATGTATGATTATTCGCTTAGATTTGTTCTAGAAGCCTATTTTACATAATCTTATACCTACTTATTTATATATCTATATTAAATAGGTTAGTTTAATATTTATATAACGTTAAAATAACAACATAAGATTAGTAAATAGTTTAAAGTATAAAGTAATTGTAATTATAATAAAATGTTCTTATAAAGCTTATTTTGATTTATAAGTATAAAAGTAAACATTATTATATGTATATAAAAAGAATAGTAGACTATAACAAAGTTATATTATCTACTATCTATTAATCAAAAACCAAAATGTTAACATAATATGTATTATACGAACTAAGATAGAAAGGAGTACTAAACCTCACGAGACTCAATTTCAGCAATCTTACTTAGTACTTCAGATGCGTTTTCCTTAGTGATTTCTGTGTATCCTAACTCACGAAGTGCTTGTATCTTAGCTGAGTTTATTTCCTCAGTACGACTTAACTTTTCTTCGTTTTTTTGTTCGATTTCCATAACAAACTTCTTATGTTGTTCTGCAAGTCTAGTCTTAGAAGCACCTCCACCTCTATATAATATCATTGCAGAATGAAAAATACTCTCAAAAATAAATTGTTCTTCTTCATTAAATAAGAACTCTTCAGGCTTAACGAAACCTAATAACTTATCAAAATATACCATTACATACTTTAATTCTTTTACGTTTTCTAATCCTTGTATAAAGTTAAGTAAATATTTATATGTAGAATAAGTATCAGATGTACCTTCTATAAATCTTTCTTTTATAATATATATAATATCATTTAGTAGATCTTGTTCTCTTGGTTTTAATTCCTTAAATTCAATATTATCAGCATGTGATATAGTACTAGATGATAAATCTCCATTTAAAACCATATCAACTTTCTTTATAAACTCTGTATCTATTTTAATATTATTTATTTCACCAGCTTCCTTAATATCTAGCAAATTAAATAATTTCATTTTTTTATCTTTAGGCCATTTATTTACGTCTTCCATTTCTAAATAATTATATATCATTTGTCTTGATACACCTAAGTATTTAGCTAACTTTACCTTTGATATTCCTAATTCTTGTAATATTTCATTTAGTTTTTCCATTTAACTCTCTCCCCTACTATATATTACAATTATCATTTTACACTTTTTTACAGATTTGTCAATAATATTACACTTTATTAATATATAAGGTAAGTAAATAATTTTAACATAAACGGTAATACATATGCTTTACATAAAGATGTTATAGTAAGCATAAAAATACTAATTATAAAGCTAAGAAGATATTTACCAATAAAAGTCTTAAAATTTAAATTATCTTTCTTTACAATTGCTCTTATGAATTTTAAAGACGAATTAACCGCATATAACGATAAAAATATAAATATAAGTATTTCTATTATATTAAATGGAAATACGTATAAAAATGCTCCTAAAATGCCTTTAAACTTATACTTTAATATGATAGATGAAATGCTAAGCCCTGTAGTAAAACCTTTATAGAAAATAATAAATATTACTATTACTATACCTATTATAGATAAACCTAGTATAAATATTAATGTTGATATAAAAAGAGAATTTATTAAATTATCTTTAAATACATTAAGACCTAGCACATACTTATTTAACTTATTAACGTTATTAAAAAAATCACTTATGTTATTTGTAAGAACTATTTTGTCATTATCACTAATAAAATTTAAAAACAAAGATCCAAATACTATTCCTAAAAAGAATACTACTAATAAAAACTTAATAATGTGTTTATTGCTTTTTAAAGTACTGTATAAATAACTATATATTTTTTTCATATTTTATCTCCTTAGTAAATCTTATTAAGGATTTTTATTATTATTACTTTAATTTTAAAAAAATATATATTATAATTAGTATGAGGTGAATATAATTGGCTAAAAATAATGATAAAAAGAAAAAGAAGAAAAATAAATTTAACTGGGGTAAAGTACTTGTTTGGATAGCACTTTTTGCAATGATAGGTTCTGCTTTACTTACAATCTTATCCCCTATGATATACGGTACTGTAAGCAACTAATAAATACCTGTGGTATTTATTTTTTTTATTAATATAATTTAATATGACTATAACAGAAGAAAAAGTAAAATATATTAACTTACAATTAATAGCAACTATAGGTTTCATAATTGCACTTGTAATATCTTTTACGCTATCGGTAGATAAAAGAGAATCTTTATTAAATAACGAAAGACTATATAGTGATAAAGAAGCTCAAAGGATTGCTTTAATGCAAACAATATTAGTATTTATAGTTGCATGCCTTTTTTTATATATAACGTATAACCAGTATAATATCTCAAATAAATATCATGAAAAAGATGAAACTGATTTATTACTACAAAGTAAAACTGCAATATTATCAGTTATTGCAGCATTAATAGGACTATATATAGTAATTAAAAACTATAATCAAAACAGTCTTCAAATATCAGAAATAGAATCTATTTAATTAATCTGTACTTAATACTATCCTTAATATTTTCGTCTACGTAATTAACGTTATTTGGCACTATAAATATATCAACACTTTCAAGATAATTACAAGTATCAATTGATGATACTATTTTCTCTAAATCCTTATTTGATAAATTATCTAAATTTTTAAGTATTTCTTTATTATATTTATTTATGTTTGAAAACTTAATTATATAAGCTCTTTTTACAGACTCTTGTAATCTATATAAGTAGTTATCATCTATATCATTATTTTTCTTAAGCTTATTATAATATATAACACATAGTTTATCTAATGCTAAATAAACTTCTTTACTTTTAATGTTTTTAACGTTATAATTGCTAGCAAAAAAATTATCTAAGAATTTATTATCAAAATAATTTAAATTATGTAAAAAACTTTTTATGTCTTCTTTTTTCATAACTACCACCATGATAATAATATCACATTATAATATAAAATACACTATCTCTTTTTTATTTGCACGTTATTTATATTACTAGCTATTTTTAATATTCTAAGTTTGCTATTATTTACTTTTTCAGTGTTAAGTACGTTTATAAAGTCCATACTTTCGTTATCAATATATACCTTTTTATAAACTTCCATTAAAAATGGATCATCTATCTTTTTTATTTTATCATTTAACGTTTTCTTTAAGATTGCTAGTTGACGTACTTGTTCATCTTTAGGTAATGATGCATACTTTGGTAAATCAAATAATTTTACGCCTAAGAGATCAATTTGTAATTTATCAAGAGTACAAACAACGTTTTCTTTGGGGTAATATTCATATATTAAAAACTCTTCATCAAATGATGAGTATTTATACCCCATAAAATTCTCATTTGTTTTGTGATGCAAAAAAGATTCATATAATTGGTTATTAAAATCATTTTCTTTTGAAAGGTTATAAAACTTTTTAAAATCATCTTCTTCTATTTTTTTAGATAAAAACATTATCATTTCATTTATACTTTCCATATTTGACATATCAACAACAAGAGTATTATTATCCATTAAACCCATGCTTGTCGTTTTTATTATCGCAATTTTACTTGCATCATCATAATATTTTATTAGCTTATTTATATTTTTAGTTGCAGATATCCAATTTGTGAATGTTTTAGAACCGTTTATCAAATGATTATTTATAGTAGATAAATAATAGCTTAAATATAACCATGATTCATTATATTGTTTTAATATAATCTCATAATAATTGTTATTTATATCATCTATTGTTAAATTTTTCATTCTATGTATACCAGATAAGTTACTATATATTTTATTTCCTCTTTTTAAAATTTTATTTCCTATATCTTTTTTATGTTCATTAATATAAAATTCAATATTATTTTTAACATATAATTCTCTTTTATTTTTACTTAATTTACTTAAATATTCTTTTTGAGTACTATTTAAATAATCATAAGTCATATCATATAATAATTTTTTTGATGCAAGTCCATTTTTTAATGGATCATATAACATATCATATTTATTTAAAACTCTATATAAAAACACTTATATCACCTATTTCTTTTCTTAATATTTTAATTAAATTATTTTTCACAGTCAAGAAAAAAAGGAACAATATGTTCCTAATTTTCAGATTCTTCTAACATCGTTGTAATAAGTATTGCGTATCCTTTTTTAGGATCATTTATAACAGCGTTAGTTACTGCACCTATTATTTTACCATTTTGAACAATTGGTGATCCACTCATTCCCTGGACTACTCCACCAGTTTTATTAATAAGTTCTTCATCAGTTATTTTAAATAATATGTTTTTGTTATCATTTTTATTATTATTTTTCTTTAATATTTCTATGTTATACTCTTTTTTCTCATCTTTATTTATTACGGTTATAAGAGACGCTTTGCCTAAGGATATGTCTTTATAATCCCCTACTTCATATAATTTATTATTATTAAGTTCACTACTATACTTACCAAATATACCATTACTAGTATTTTCATTTATGTCACCAAATATTTTATTTTCATTAGTGGTTGCTCTTTTAGAACCTACTTCACCCTTTACTGATTTATCTATCGAAGTTATATTAGATTCATATATTTTACCATCTTTAATATTTACTTTAACACCATTTATACTATTAGATATTTCATGTCCTAATGCTCCATATAACTTCGTTTTAGGATCTATAAATGATAATGTACCAATACCTGATATTGTGTCTTTGACGTATAATCCAGTTTTAATTACACCATCTTTGTTAACTAGGTTTATTGTTTCACTATAAGTATTATTATTAGAATCTTTACAAGTTAGTTTAAGGTTTTGTTGATTACTGTTTTTAATTATCTCTATAAAGTCATTTATGTCGTTTATCTCTTTGTTATCTGCTTTTATAATCATGTCACCTTTTTTTAATTTTGCAAAAGTTCTATTATCATCTACGTCATAAAAACCTGTTATCATAACACCTTTTGTCTTTATTTCTATACCAATTGTTTCTCCACCTGCAATTATTTTATTTGAATAAGCTAAAATACTTTGAGGCATAATAAATGTAGCAACTACAAACATTGCTATAAAACTTTTTATTTTTTTAAAAGTCATTTTTATGCTCCTTTTGTAATTCGAATTACATTAATATTATGTACGAAGCAAAAATAATAACAAGTGAAAATAACTGGAAAAATAATTTATTTTTTTAATTTTTTATACCATTTTGCAAAGTTTTTAACCACACTATTTAAATTATCACTTCTGTTTTTTCTTTCTTCATCAGTCATTTCTGCTAATGTAATATCATATCCATCTGGAATAAACACATACCATAAATCAGACCATTTATCTTTTCTATCTATACCTCTTTTTTCGCATGATAATACGCCTTTAATTTTTTCAGTAAAAAATTTTAAATTAACACCATCATAATATGCTAAGCATTCTTTAAAAAAACACTCTCTATTATCAACATCACTCATTATTTCAAGTAGTTTATCTATTCCTATTTTATCTAATAAATCCCTTTTAGGAAAAGCACCTGGAAACATTGGGTTATTTGGATAATTTTCTATGTAAAAACCAGCATCCAGTGCTATTACAGGTTCTTTCAAAATGTCATATGCACTAAGAACCTTGTGTTTTGCAATTTTCTTAATATCATTTATATATGGTTCTTCTATATTTAAGTTAGTAGGTAAAAGCTCTATATTTGTACCATTTAATTTTTGCATCGCACTAGCTATTTTACCAGTATTTGATGTAGCATAATATATTTTATCCATTATTATCACCTCTTAAACATATATTATCATATAAATAGGAAATATCACGTCACTAAAAAAAGAATTAGCAAAAACTAATTCCATAAATTCTTAGGATACTTTTTATCTTCAATCATTTTATTAATAGCATCTACTAGATCTTTTTTATCTTCTTTATACGTAACCCCATACCATTTTTCATCAGTATCAAGAACTTTTACAGATACTTTATTTTCTTCTATTCTTTTAAATACACTGTTTGGTATTAAAAACTCACATTTGTCTAAGTCATTTTTATGTTTTTCAAAGAACTCTTTCATTTCGTCTTCTAAATATTCAAATATAGAAGTATTAAAACCAAAGAAATTCATTGATACTAATGTATCAGGTGTTATTTCAAACGTCTTATCTTCATCTTCAAGTGGAGTTGCAATTATTTTACCTTCTTTTTTCTCTATTGATGATTCAACTAACTTAGTTAAGTAATTGTCACTATTTTTAGAACATATTCCACGTTTTACAGAACCATTTTCACTCATTGTGTTAATTGTCTTATATCCAATCATTGCATAACTTTTTTGATCATTATTTTTATCAAAAAACTCTTTCATTTTCTTATATGGATCAGCTCCATAAAAGTCATCTGCATTTATAACTGTAAATGGTCCATCTACGTAATTTTTAGCTGATAAAATAGCATGTGAAGTTCCCCATGGCTTAACTCTTGTACTTGGTACTTTAACACCTTCTGGTACGTCTTCTATCTTTTGAAAAGCATATTCTACACTTATCTTAGACTCTATTCTTTTACCAATAGTTTCTCTAAATAAATCATAATTTTCTTCTTTTATGATAAAAACAACTTTATCATAACCTGCTCTTATTGCATCATATACTGAATAATCAAGTATAAATTCTCCGTTTGGTCCTACTGGTTCTACTTGTTTTAATCCTCCAAATCTAGAACCCATTCCTGCTGCCATAATTACTAATGTCATATTATATTTTCTCCTTTTTAATTATTTTTTATTCTTCTACCTTAAAATCTTCTTCTCCGTTTTCAGTTAATATTTTATTTACGTTTTCTTCTGCGCTTTTTAATTTTAAAGAACATTCCTTAGCTAATTTCATAGCCTTAGTATACTTATCAATTGCATCATCTAAGTCAACATCACCTTTTTCTAATTCTTCTACCATTTTTTCTAATTCATTTAGCTTATCTTCAAACTTTTCTTCTTTATTCATTTTTCTACCTCCAATACTTTAACATTTAAAGTGCCATCAGTCATCGTAACATCTAATAAATCATCTTTATTTATATCATTCACACAACTAATACATTTATTATCTTTTTTTACAATGCTATATCCTCTTTTTAAAGCATTAAGAGGATTTAATATTTCTAATTTTTCTATTAGATGATTAGTCTTTTTCATTTTATCTTCATACAAAATAGTAGGTTCTTTAAATACTATACTATTTAACACTATTTCTAACTTAGACTTATTTTTATACAAAATAGCATTCATGCATGTATTAAATTTATCTATTAAGTTATCTAGTTTTTGTTCTTTTATTTCATACATACTAAGTGGATTTTTTAAGACGTAACTATCAGTTAATTTTTTTAGCCTTAACTTATTATTATCAAGTATTCTTTTAACTGAGTTTAAGTACCTTATTTTATAATTATCTATTTCAAGTAACAAATCGGTTAAAACAGGCACTGCTCTTTCTGCTGCTCCAGTTGGAGTTTCCGCTCTTTTATCAGCTACAAAATCACATATTGTAAAGTCTATTTGATGCCCTACGCCACTTATAATAGGTGTCTTACAACTAAATACCTTTCTAGCAACAACCTCTTCGTTAAACGGCCATAAATCCTCGATAGAGCCACCACCACGTCCAAGTATTATAACGTCTAAATCATAGTTGTCAGCAATATCAAGTTTTTTAACAATATCATCTTTTGCAAGTTCTCCTTGAACCAAACAAGGAAATAGTATGGTCTTACAAATAGGAAATCTTCTTTTTATAGTAGATAGTATGTCTTTTACCGCAGCTCCAGTAGAAGCTGTTACTATACCAACTCTCATAGGAATCTTAGGTATTTCTTTTTTATATTTTGGATCAAATAGTCCTTCATCACCTAATTTTTTCTTTAGTTGTTCAAATGCAATATGTAAATTACCAACACCATCTTCTAACATATCTGATACATATATTTGGTAATTTCCAGTTGATTCAAACACACTTATTTTTCCCTTAACTAATACTTTCATTCCATCTTCTGGCATAAATTTTAGCTTAGATGCATTAAAACTGAACATAATTGCGTTTATACGCGATGTATCATCTTTTAAAGTAAAATAAAAGTGTCCTCTAGTATGTGCTTTGAAGTTAGATATTTCACCTTTTAAATATACATCTTGCAAGTATTTATCATTATCAAGTTTATATTTAATATATCTAGTAAGTGCAGTTACACTTAAATATTTATCAGACATAGATTCACCTACTTTTCTTATAGAACTATTGTATCATTTTTAATATTTATTATCAATTAAAAAAGATAAGAAATTACTTCTTATCCACGTATTATAAATGACTTATTTTTACTATCTCTTTTTTTATATTACCATCTTTATATAAAACGCCAGTTTCTATTAGTGCCTTTTGTGTTTTTTCTTTAGCTAGCAAAGGATTAGTTACCGCTTCTTTTTCAAGCGCTTCAACGTATAATCTAAACTCTTTAATTCTATCACTTTCAGATTTATATATTTTATTCATGCTATCACTTCCTATAAATTATTATATCAGATAAACTTGATTATTAGAAACATTTTATGTATTATATTTTTGGTGATAAAAATGAACGAAGAAAACTTAATTACTTATTATAATAAATTTAATGAGGACAAAAGATTAACTCATAGACATGGAATAGTTGAATTTAATACTACTATAAAATACATATTAGATATTTTAAAAACACTTGATAATCCTAAAATAATAGATGTGGGTGCTGGAACTGGTAAATACTCTATATACTTAAACAACTTAGGATATGATGTTACTGCAGTAGAACTTGTTAAACATAATTTAATGACGTTAAAATCTAAAAATAAAGACATAAAATCATATCTTGGTAATGCTACTAATTTATCTAAATTTAGTGATAACTCATTTGACATGGTACTTTTATTTGGACCATTATACCATTTAATAACAACAGAAGAAAAGCTAAAAGCCTTAAAGGAAGCTAAAAGGATTGTAAAAAATGGTGGCTATATTTTAATTAGCTATTACATGAATGAATATGCTATTGTTACACATGGTTTTAAAGATGATAACATACTATCTGCCATTAAGAATAATGAAGTAGATAATAGCTTTCACATAACGCCTAAAAAAACTGACTTATATAGTATGGTAAGATTAGAAGACATAAATTACTTAAAAGATGAATTAAATCTTACAAGGGTAAAAATACTTTCTCAAGATGGACCTTCTGATTATATAAGAAAAGTAATTAATAAAATGGATGATGAAACATTTAATGTTTATTTAAAATATCATTTATCTACTTGTGAGAGATCAGAGTTACTCGGAGCATCATCTCATGTACTTGATATACTAAAAAAAGATATGTAAATTTTATTATTTACACATCTTTTTTATTTTTTCTTCTTTTATATCGTAGTCTTTACTACCTATAAAATGTTCTTGAACAAGTGTTTTATTATAACCATTTGATAAAGGTACATCTATGTATTTATATTCTTTTAAACTCTTAAATTTAGAATCTTCATTTTTATATTCAAATCTATATTTCTTTGATGTAAGAACACCTTTTTTAATAGATCAGTTGTTACATCTACATTATTATACAAGATTACACAAATTTTAGCAAAAGAAAAAAGATAAAAGTGTGTTTTATCTTTATTTAATTAAATTAATTAATAGTAACATCCACATAGAAACTTGTGTTTGCATTCTTTTACTTCCTTCTAAAAGTGCAACTACTTTATCACTAAAAGTAACTATCCAAGCTTCTTTTGACTTAGGAGCAATAGGAGACATAGGAAACATATGTGATTCTATTATGTTCTGTTCTTTTTCATTTACTCCGAAGAAAGTAATTGCATTTTCCTTAGCTATCATAGGATGATTAATAAACATCTTAGTAGATGACATAATGTTTTTATCATCTCTTACTAAGAAAAAGTCATGTAATGCACCTGCTCTTATTGTAGAAGTTGTATCGCATCCTAATATACTAGCTATTTTATAAGCTAAATATGAAACTCTTAACGAATGATTAAATCTAGTATCTCCATGATGAACAATGGACTTAGTTTTAATAAATTCCTTATGAGTAAGTATTGGAGATGCAACACTCATAAACTTTTTATCTTTATATATTTTACTCATTAAACTCAATGTAATCATGCCTTCCTACATAATACATTATATTCTTTTAGAAAATAACATATTAATTGAAACGTTTACTAAAACGCCTTAGTAATAATATCATATATCGCATTTAAAGTAAATAATACAATTGTATGTATGTAAAAAAGTAGCTGCTAAAGCTACCTTTATATAGTTATTTCTTATAATCACAAGCACTACATTTTATATTACCATCTTTATCAGTAACTAACAAACTATTACACTCTGGACATAATTCTCCAGTAGGTTTATCCCAAACTGCCACTTTACATTTAGGAAAATTACCACAGCCATAAAATATTTTTCCTTTTTTGGTTTTTCTTTCTACAATCTTACCACCACATTTAGGACAATCGCAAACTTCTGTTAACGGTGCTTTTTCCTTTTTCTTTATATATTTACACTCAGGATATCCAGAACATGCTTCAAACTTTCCATAACGTCCGTTTTTAACAACCATAGCCTTACCACATAGCGGACACTTTTCACCTGTTTCTTCATCTTCTTTTTTCTCCATTTTATCAAACGCATTTTCTACTTCAGGCTCAAATGTTTTATAAAAAGCTTCAAGTATCTTGTACCAAACTTTTTTACCCTCTGCAACTTTATCTAAGTCTTCTTCCATTTTAGCAGTATATTTTACGTTTATTAAATCACTAAAGAACTCTTGTAATTTATCTGTTGTTGTTATACCTATCTCAGTTGGATTAAGTTTTTTTTCTATTATCTTAACATATCCTCTTTGTGTTAATGTAGAAATAGTTGATGCATAAGTAGATGGACGACCTATTCCAAGTTCTTCCATTGCTTTAATTAATTTAGCTTCTGTATATCTAGCTGGTGGTTTAGTAAAGTGTTGATCTTTTACAATCTCATTACTAACTAATATATCTCCAGCTTTGTATTTAGGTAATATCTTATCTTCTTTTGATTCAAATTTACCATACATTTTTAAATATCCATCAAACACTAACACTTGCCCTGTTGCTTTAAATGTTGTGTTATTGTTATTTAAAGTAATTGTTGTTTGATTGACTTTAGCATCTGCCATAAGTGATGAAAGTGCTCTTGCATATATCATTTCATATAACTTAAACTCGTCTTTAGTTAAGTATTTTTTTACCTCTTCTGGAGTTCTATTTACACTAGATGGACGAATTGCCTCATGTGCATCTTGAACATTTTCACGTTTTTTAGACTTTTTAACGTAACCTATGTATTCTTCTCCATAATTATCCTTTATAAAAGCATAACTAGATTTAATAAACTCATCAGATAATCTTGTAGAATCAGTTCTCATATATGTAATTAAACCTATTGTATCAGACTCTATATCTATACCTTCATATAGCTTTTGTGCAACTTGCATGGTTTTCTTAGATGAAAAACCTAATTTTGAAATAGCTTCTTGCTGCATAGTAGATGTTATAAATGGGTATTTTGATGATTTTTTCTTTGCCTTGCTTTCATAATTTGCAACCGTAAAGTTTTTATCTAAACCATTTATAACTTTATCAGTTTCTTCCTCAGTTTTTAAATCTGCTTTTTTATCATCTACTGTGTCTAACGTAGCATCCATGTCATCAAACTTAGCTGTTACAGTCCAGTACTCTTCTTCTTTGAAACTTTCTATTTCTCTTTCTTTATCAACTATTAATTTAAGTGCAACAGATTGAACTCTACCCGCTGATTTACCACCAGTCTTAGATTGCATTAACTTACTTAATCTAAAACCAATTATTCTATCTAATATTCTTCTTGTTTCTTGTGAATGAACTAGATCATAATCTATCTTTCTTGCATGATTAAAAGCATCTTTTACAACGTTTTTAGTTATTTCATTAAAAACAACTCTTTCGTATTCATCCTCATTAAGCTCTAAAGCATCCTTTAAATGCCATGATATTGCTTCTCCTTCGCGGTCAGGGTCTGTTGCAAGATAAACCATTTTTGATTGTTTTGCTTCTTTTTTTAGTGCTGTTATATCTTTTTTCTTACCTTTAATAGCAACGTAATTAGGTTCAAAATGATTTTCTAAGTCAACACCAAACCCAAATTTACCTGACGTTGCAAGATCTCTTATATGTCCTTTACTTGATACTACTTTATAATCACTGCCTAAGTACTTCTCAATAGCTTTAGTCTTAGTAGGTGACTCAACTATCACTAAGTTTTTGCTCATAAATAAGCCTCCTTATTATCAGTATGTTCTTCTATGTATTTTTTAACAGGCCCATAAGTATGCCTATATCCGTCAATTATACCATACTTTTTCATTAGTTCAATATGCTTTTTTGTAGGATAACCTTTATGATTTCTAAATTCATACTCAGGATGTTTTTTATCTTCTTCATACATTATTCTATCACGTGTTACTTTTGCAATTACGGATGCTGCTGCAATTGTTATACTTTTAGCATCTCCTTTTATTATTGCCTCGTGCTTAATATTTGTATATCCATCAAGTGGCATAGCGTCAGTTATTATATAATCAGGTTTAACGCTTAAACTATTTGTTGCGCGAAGCATTCCTTTTCTTGATGCCTCGTAAATATTTATATCATCTATTTCTCTAGCTGAAACAATAGATACTCCAACTGCAAGTGCTTTTTCCATTATAACATCGTAGTATGCATTTCTTTTCTTTTCAGATAGTTTTTTTGAGTCATTTAAACCCTCCAAAACAAAATCATGAGGAAGAATAACAGACGCAGCAACAACAGGTCCAAATAATGGCCCACGCCCTGCCTCATCACAACCTGCTATATTTTCATATCCACTATCCCATAGTCTTTTTTCATTTTCGTATAAATCTATCATCTTTTGTGAACACCACTATTTTTCTTACTTTTTAAATATTTATTATAAAATAAACTAGCTGATATTTGTATATAATCATCAACTGAATATCTATTATTTCCAATTAAAAGCTTTCCATCTAAATTTTTTTCTACTTCTTCATCTGAACAACATATTTTTTTAAATAATTCTGAACATGATAAGGAAAAATTATGTTTAGTTCCATATGTATCATATTCATTCTCTTTTAGTACACTATTAGAATATGTATTTTTTTTACCACTTAGTTCTAAAACTAAATTTCTAATAAAAATACGTTTATAGTTTATAAGTCCTGTTGCAAATGACTTATTTTCAATTATATCATTATTAAAATTAACTCCTTCAAGCACAAAAGCTAATTTACATAACTCATTTTTAGAAAAGTCTAATATAGATATATTGTTGTATATAATTTTTTCTATTTCTTCATTTGTTAATCTTGCAAATCCAAGCAATTCATATATATTTTTTAATCTATCATCTAGTTCTATGTCATTATCATACAAAGAATCATATCTTAATACTTTTCTAATTGTCTCGTCACTCATTCCTAGACTTTTAATATATTTAAGTTTTTCATTCATTTTCCTTTACCTCATCAAACGTAACTTTACCTAATTTACCTTCTCTTAGGTCCTTTATTATTATACTAGATACTTTATCATAGTCAATATCTCCACCAGATACAAGACAACCTCTTTTTCTTCCAATTGCCTCATATGCTTCAATTACATCATCTTCATCATAATTTATGTTTCCGTATCTTTCTGTTAGATTATCTTTATAATTTTTATCCATATAATCTAATATATAACATGCAACCTTACCAAGTGGCAGGATTTCTTCTTTTATAGCTGAAAAAGAAGCTAAGTTAAAACTTTGAGCCTTATCATCTATCTTAGGCCATAATATTCCAGGCGAATCTAAAAGCTCTAAATCTTTATTTATTCTAATCCATGATAGTTTTTTAGTAACACCTGGTTTATCACCTGTAATAGTAGCCTTTTTACCCACTAAACGATTTATTAATGTAGATTTACCTACGTTTGGTATACCAACTATTAAAGCCCTATAAGCTCGTTTTTTAAGACCTTTAGATTCTCTTTTATCATCTAAGTCTTTTAAAAGAATAGAAGTTACATTATATATATCAGATATTCCTTTATTATTAATTAAATCTACCATTACAACTTTAAATCCCATTTTTTCATATGATTTAGCACATTTACTAGTTTTATTCATATCACATAAGTCTGTTTTAGTCATAATAATAATTCTAGGCTTATTACTTATTAAATCATCTATATCCTTTATCCTAGATGAAAAAGGTATTCTAGCATCTACCACTTCATATATAACATCCACCATATTAATATTTTCTTTTATAAGCCTTCTTGTCTTAGCCATATGTCCTGGGTACCAGTTGATATTGGTTTTATTTATATTTTCATTATTCATTTTTTTCACCCACTTTATTTACTTTTCTATCAACGAATCAACATTACCAGGCAATAATGCATTTATTCCTATCTTATCAAAGTCAATAATGTTTTCTTCAATATCATCTACAAATAATATTTCATTTAAATTACAATTATTAACCTTGCTAATTATTTTTGCTGCATCTATTTTTAATTGCTGATTTCTTGTTGAAATAACTTCTATATCATTTCCGTAATATTTATGAACAAAATATTCCTTTGCTCTCAAATGAAATGAAAATTTCATTCCAGATACACAATATATTTTAACATTATTTTTTCTTAAAATATTAATTAGTTTAAGTATAGATTCTGACATATTACATGGTTCAATTATTTCATAAAATTTTTCAGGAGCTAAATATGCATTCAAATAATAGTTTTGTAATTTTTCCTCAGATTCATTACGATGTTTTTGATAATCTTTATCTTTATGAATTGCAAGTGTATCATCAAAATCAAAAATTGCTACTTTAATATTGCTTAAATTAATTTTCATTTATTTCATCTCCTACATAATCTTCGGTTTCTTCCAATAATAAATCAAAATCTGATTTATATAATTTATCTTGTTTTATCCTATATTTTTCAAATTCTGTCAATGCTTTATCGCAAGCAATTTCATGTGATATTTTTCCAGCATCTTTTAACACATCTAAATCATCTGCAAGTAAAAATTTATCGATTCTTTTTGCCCAGTCTTCCATTGTCATTGGAATGTGTCTTTTTGCTCTATTTTCTGCTAAATCTAAAAAAGCAGATACTATTAGTTCTAAACTTTCTAGTTCTTCTTTAGATAAATAATTTTTAGCTATAACAACATCTGTTTCTAATATTTTTCCATTTGGTGAATTTTTCCAAGAAGTAAGACCCATATGTTCCTTTTTTGAATTTGCTCTATTATATATAATTTCTGCTGCAGTTTGATGAGAAACTGCATAATGCATTTTATTCTGCACTTTTTTAAAAAATTTAATTGTTGTAGGAGACTTTTTATCATAATCCACACTTGTTGCATAAATATCAGTAACTTTTTGATAAAATCGCCTTTCTGATAATCTTATTTCTCTTATTTCAGCAAGTAACGAATCATAATAATCTTCATCAAAGAACGCTCCATTTGCCATCCTCTTTTTATCTATTATATACCCTTTTTTTGAAAATTCTTTTAATATATAAGTTGCCCACCTTCTAAATTGTATAGCTCTATCTGAATTTACTTTATAACCAATAGAAATAACCATATCTAAATTATAATATTGTACATTTCTCTTTACTTCCCTATTACCTTCATTTTGAACTAGTAAGAATTTCTTACTAGTTGAATTTTGTTCTAATTCATAACTATCATATATATCATTAATATGCATAGTAATATTATTTCTGGTTGTATTAAAAAGTTCACCAATAGCCTTTTGAGTTAGCCATAAATCACCATCTTCAAATCTAACTTGAATTCCTTTATCATGTGTTTGTCTTTCAAATATTAAAAATTCTGCACTACTACTTCTAATAATTAAATCTTTTTTCACTTTTATCGCCTCCTATATCTAAAATCTTAGTTTTCCATCAATTGAAATTACCCTTAGATTTTAGTAATTTTAATCGTTTTTTACCATAAAATGTAAAAAGAAATTAAGGAAAATTTTTTATTTATAAAGGTTTATGAACAGTTTTCCATAAGTCGTTATTCCCCACGAAATGGGGACTTTTGAAAAACTTTTTTGACTATCATTATTTTTCTTTTCTGCTCTAATTTTTCTTTTTTGATACATATCCATTTTAATCACTTCCATTCTCTATCATTCTTGTTTCATTTAAAAAATTATCAAAGTCTGATTTATATAATTTATCTTGTTTAACTTTAAATTTATCATACTCTTTATAAGCTAATTCTTGTGCAACACTAGCCGATATTTTCCCTGCATTGTGTAATATTTCTTTACCATTAAATTGCAAAAATGCATTCAATTTTTCTACCCAATTTTTCATAGTCATAGCATTGTGATTTTCTGCTTGTAATTCTGCATAATCTAAATACATTGTTACTATTCTATTCAAATCTTTTAATTCCTTTTCATTTAAATAGTTTTTTGCAATGTCCACATCATATTTATAGATTGGTCCATCAGGAGAATTTTTCCAATTGGTTAGTCCCATATTTTCTTTTTCTGAATCAACCCTGTTATATATTATTTCAGCTGCAGTATTACCAGTTATTGCATAATGTAATTTATTTTGAACTGTTTTAAAAAATTTTTTTGTTATTTCTGAATCTTTATCATAATCAACACTACAAGAAGAATATATATCGGTTATTTTTTGATAAAATCTTCTCTCGCTTGAACGAATATTTCTAATTCTTTCAAGGGTTTCTTCAAAATAATCCTCGCCAAATATGTAATTAGGATTTTTTAATCTTTCATCATCCATAACTACACCTTTTATCATATATTCTTTTAATATTTTAGTAGCCCAAATTCTAAAGTTTGTTGCTTTTTTTGAATTTACTCTATATCCAACTGCAATAATCATATCAAGGTTATATATCTTTACAGGTTTTTTAGAATTATCAACGTCGGTTTTTCCGACGGTGTTATTTTCATCAAGTTCACCAGTATTTAATATATTATTAATATGTTCTGTTATTGTGCTTCTTCCTACACCAAACAATTCTGCAATCAAATTTTGAGTAAGCCATATATTGTTATTTATTAACATTACACTAACCTTAACATCATTGTTCGAATCCCTATATATTAAAAAATCATGATTAGTTATTTGTAAGTTTTTACTGTCCATATATTATTCTCCTTTCCATTAATTTTTTTATTTAAAATCAATTTTAACATTTTTATATTTATCAATATAAATACATTTTACTTTATTTTCTAATTCTAATCTAGTAATATTAGTTAAATTTAATCTTTCATTTATAATTTCTATTAGCTTATTTTTACTAATAGATTCATTATTTCACCTCTTTTTTATAAGTGTTGCAAAAAGTGTCACCACCATATTTGCCGCGTTTCGAATATTAACTGCTAATTCTAAATTATCTGGATTTACTTTTTCGTACCTTAAACTCATTTTAATACCTATTTTTTGTTTAACTTTCTTTTTAAATCTTTAATAGCAAGAGCTCTAGCACTTATCTTGTTTTTTTCGTCAAGAGTAAGCTCAGCTAATGTTAAACCGTTTGGTAATTCAAATATTTCATCAAATCCAAAACCATTAGATCCTCTTTTTTCAGTTGAAATAAAACCTTTTAAAATACCTTCACCAATAATTTCTTGTTTTCCATCGTAATAAACTAAATTACAAACAACTTCTGCGCTTCTATCATCATGTTTGTTTACTTCGTTAATTAAATATTCATTTCTTTCTGCATCTGTTTTATCATCGCCTAAAAACCTGTGAGTCATAATACCTGGAAAACCATCTAAACAATTAATACATAGTCCTGAATCATCTGCTAGTGTTTCTTCTTTTGCTATTTCATATATTTCCATGGCTTTTTTTCTCGTGTTTTCTAAAAACGTAGCTTTATCTTCTTCAACATCTACATTTATGTTTCTATCTTTTAGAGAATGTATTTCATACTCATTTAATATCTTTCTTATTTCCTCTAATTTTCCTTTGTTATTTGTTGCTAATATCATACAAAACTTCTCCTTTCTTTTTAATCTATGTCATTTCTTCTTACAAAGTCCTCATATATCCAATCAGGTGCATAATCAAATATATAAATTAATTCTTCTTTTAAATCTTCTTTTGACATTTTATTTATAAAATTAATTACTCTTTTGTGTTCATCTATTTTATAATTTTCATATTCTTCTTGTAATCTATATTGCTCTTCTTCAAAGTTTTTAGCGCTATTTGGAACAACACTAAAATACGTAGCAACTATATGTTTACAGATTATTCTTCTTCCATTTGCTAAAGGACAATTACAAGTAGATTTTCTAGGATGCTCTATATTCAAATGTACGTTATAGTTATTTGTTCCACATGCTATGCTATCATACTCAGTATTACTAATTTTTTTAATGTTTTTTATCTTTTTACTTTTATAATAATCTAAACCTCTCCAGCAAGATGCACCACTTGCACTAGCTATTATACCCATGTACTACCTCCAACTGCGATTATTTTTTTATTATCTTTTTTTCAGGTGAACTTACATCACTGTATTTTGATTTATTTTTTATGTTAAAATTCATTTTATCTGTCTCTTAATAATTATAACATAATATAAAAAAATAGCTATAAATAGTTATAGCCATTTCTTTGTTAATATTTTTTAAAAGTGTCAAATAATACGTTTCTTTTTCTTTCTTCCGGTGGTGTATCAACGTCATCATAGCATTCATTTGATTTTTGATCACTTTTAGAATATCTCATTATCTCTTTATCTTGATATCTAACAGCTTTATAATTACTCTCTTTATGTGTTAGATATTCAATTAAGTATTTATCCTTAGGTACCTCTTCAAAAAAGTAAAGTATGTATTTTATTTTTTGAAGTTACCATTCTATCACCAAAATCTAAAGCATATGAACTGTTTTCACATTCTAAACAGTCAAGAAAACTATGTAGCCCAAATGGATCTTTTTTTGAACAACTATATTTAACACTACTTTTAAAAATTAAATTTGCATTTGGTATTTTATTATCTTTCTTCATGATTATTATTCTACTTGCTATTTAATCCATCAATATTACTATTTAAAATTTTAAATATTCCTTCTTCATTTTTAGAATACATCTTTTTAATCCCCTATCATATAACTATTATATTTATAATTTTATTATATAATATATAAACCTAATTGTCGATTGAAGTTTTAAATAATTTTATTTTTTTATGTATTACAAACTCATTAATAAATGACTTACAATCATTATAAAAAAACCTATTATAAAGTATTTGAAAACCGTTTTTAATCTACTTTCTTTATATGCTTCAGGTATTAATTCATAAATAGATATATGTATCATAATTCCTGCTATAACAGCGTATAATGCGGCCATTATATTATCACTTATAAATGGTGCTAAAAATAAATATGCTATTATGCTACCTAATACTTCGCTCATACCAGATAATAAAGCATATAAAAAAGCCTTTAACTTATTATTAGTAGAATGATATATAGGAACCGAAATAGATATACCTTCCGGAATATTATGAAGTGCTATTGCAAGAGTAAGAGTAATACCAAGTTTCAAATTATTAGTAGATGTAATAAATGTTGCAATACCTTCTGGAATATTATGTAATATAATAGCAGTCATACTAATTATTCCTATTTTATATAGTCCCTTATTAGCTACTTTTTCATTATTACTAGGTAAATATTTATCTATTAACATTGATATAATAATTCCTATTACCATAAATATTAAAGTAAGAATTAACCTAGGAAATAAGCTAGCTTTTACACTGATCATATTAAATGCATTAGGCAATAAATCAGTCAATGATACACATGTCATAACACCTGCTGCAAATGACAAACTAACAACTACTACATTATTACTTTTTTTCTTATCAAAAAAAATAATCATCGCCCCTATAATAGTTGATATACCTGCTAAAAAAGATAAAATAAAAGCATATAAAAATTTACTTGGCATATTAACCTCCTAAATAATTATATGTCTAAAATATTTGTTTATTTATCTTTTATTCCTTGGATGATATTTTTCATAATCAAGTCTTTTTTTATTATTTGATAAATGCGTATATATCTGTGTTGTTTTGATGTTTTCATGTCCAAGCATTTCTCCAATTGAACGCAAATCTGCACCATTTTCAAGCATTATTGTTGCAAATGAATGCCTAATTGTATGAGGAGATATTTCCTTATTAATATTTTTTTCTTTAGCTTGTTTTTTTATTATTTTAAAAATTGATTGTCTTGTAATCTTTTTTCCATAGCTGCCAATAAACACGTTATCTGTTAGATAACCCTTTAACAAACCATCTCTATAAACCTTTATGTATTCTTCTAATAAATTCGTAGTATAACTATCTACTGGCACAATTCTTTCTTTTTTTCCCTTACCAAAAATTCTAACATAATTATCATTAAAATTTATGTCATTTATTTCTAGATTCACTACTTCACTTACCCTTAATCCTGATGCAAACATTAAATATAACATCGCTTTATTTCTATAATCATTAGCTTTAACGCACTTTATATCTAATAATTTATTTATCTCATCTAATTGTAATGTATTTGGAAGTGTCTTTTTTATTTTAGGTGATTCTATTTTTTCACATGGATTTGAACTTATCTTATGATTTAACATTAAATAGTCAAAAAAGGTTTTAACACTGACTATTTTTCTTGCGATTGTTTTATCAGTTTCCTTTTTATCATACAAGTAATTAATATAACTTTTAATATCACTATCACTTATTTTTTTTATATCTTTATCTTTTAAAAACTCACTAAAAAAGTTTAAATCACCACCATACGCATCTTTTGTATTAACACTTAATTTTTTTTCTATCAAGACAAATGATAAATACTCATCTATTTCTTTTTTCATTCCACACCTTTTATTGCATCAGATAAGTTCTTTCTTGTATCTACATCTATGTATTTTTTATTATTATTTTTATCATTAAAAATTATTTCATTTAAAATATTTATGTAATTAATAAAATCATAAACGTTATATTCATC
>CAVAWS010000060.1:27276-28285 GCA_963592455.1 Paratractidigestivibacter sp.
CATTTACAATATCTATATCATTTTTTAATATGTATAAATAAAATTCTACAATAGACTTTTCTTTTTTAGCATTTTTACCTGAAATATTAATCGAATTTTTATAAGTAAAATAATTTTTAATCGAATTTATTGCTTCGTTACACCAATCAATAACATACTTATTATTCTTCTTAGAATATAAAACATCTATTTCTTTTAAAATCTTAGATGCCTCATTTTTTAATTTTTCATTCGCAACACTAGTCGAAAAATCGCTTTTTAATTTTTTGTCCATTAAATCTATTTTTATGGATATTTTTCTTTTTAGCACTTTTTTCTCCATTATAGGTATATCAAGTGCATTAATCTTATTATCTATTTGAGCGCGAAGCACACTATTCATATCAATCACCCCAGTATTATTTTATATCTATTTTACATAATTAATTATACCATAAAATAAAAAGTAGCGTAACATGTAATTACTCTACTCCTTTTATTGCTTCTTTTATTTTTACTGACACATCTTTATCTATGTAATTAACTTTTTTAGTTTCCACCTTATAACCTAATTTATCTGCTAAAAAACATAAATTATTATAGTAATCTTTAAAATCAGAACACTTAGTTAAACAATAATTTATTCCGTTATAATTATTTCTTTTTATTGCAGAATAAAGCTTTTTAACATCCATGTCATATGGATTTAAAAATGATATATTTTTATTTATGTTTCTTTTTATGTAATCTTCTAACTTTCTAATACTAGGCTCATACATTGAAAAAAGAGTTATTTTCTTTTCAAAATTATTATATACAGCAGTTGCCTTATCATCTATTTCATTCATTATATAAGAGCTATCTATACAATATAATTTATCATTATAAAACACATTCATATATGACTTAAACACACTCATTATTTCATACTTATCAATTGCTTTTAAATCTAGGATGTTTAAATTTTTCTCTATCTTTTTAATATATACATCTTTTTTCATAATATTTTCCCCTTTCTAAATTTTAAAAG
>CAVAWS010000061.1:0-6653 GCA_963592455.1 Paratractidigestivibacter sp.
TTAAAGTGGCACGCGAGCTGGGTTCAGAACGTCGTGAGACAGTTCGGTCCCTATCCGTTGTGGGCGTTGGAAAATTGAGAAGATCTGTCCTTAGTACGAGAGGACCGGGATGGACTTACCTCTGGTGTATCTGTTGTAGCGCCAGCTGCAGTGCAGAGTAGCTATGTAGGGAATGGATAACCGCTGAAGGCATCTAAGTGGGAAGCCAACTTCAAGATGAATTTTCCTGTTTTTTAAAAACTAAGATCCCAGAAAGACTATCTGGTTGATAGGCTAGACGTGGAAGCGTAGTGATACGTTGAGCTGACTAGTACTAATAGATCGAGAGTTTAACCCTATAATTTGTTGATCCATATTATCATGTTTTCAGAGAATTATTTCTCTATATATTTTATTGGTAACGATAGCAAAGTGGATACACCTGTTCCCATCCCGAACACAGCAGTTAAGCACTTTAACGCCGACGATAGTGTAAGCGAAAATAGGAAGTTGCCAATTTTTTTTTATTTAAAAGTTAATATTGTTGAAATATTAACTTTTTTTTACTATAATTATATTGGTGATAAATATGGAATATAAATTTACTTCTAATTCAGAAGAAGATACGTTTGTTTTAGCTCAAAACTTTGAGTCTGAAAAATTTAAAAATATGGTTATTTGCCTGATTGGAGAATTGGGTTCTGGAAAAACAGTTTTTACTAAAGGTTTTGCTGATGGTTTAGGAATTGAGGAAAATATTACATCTCCAACTTTTAATATAATAAAGGAGTATACATCTGGTGAAATGGATTTATATCACATGGATGTTTATAGATTGGATGGTGATACTACTGATTTAGGATTAGATGAGTATCTTAATAAAGATGGAATTGTAATTATTGAATGGGCAGATATGATAAAATCTGAACTTCCAGAGGAAAGATTAGAGATAAAGTTTAAGATAGTTGGAGAAGAAAAAAGAATTTTAACTATTACTCCTTATGGAGAAAAATATGAAGATTTATGTGAGGATGTAATTTGATTTCCTTATTTATAGATTCTTCTAGAAAAGAATTATCAGTTGCACTTATTAATAATGATAAATTAATTTCATCAGTGAATGTTGAATCATACAGTAAGCATTCAAATTTTTTAATGAATACCATTAAAAGTATTTTAAGTGATAATAATATTTCTATAAATGATGTTGATAACTTTGTAATTTTAAATGGTCCAGGCAGTTTTACAGGGGTTAGAGTAGGTATTACAATATCAAAAACATTATCATGGGTTTTATCTAAAAAAATATATACGATATCAACTTTAGAAGCTCAAAAATTGAGTGTTAAAGATGATGTTATAATTAGTGTTATTAAGGATAAAAATGATTATTCTTATGTTGGCATTTACGAAGGTGATACTAAATATGAAGATTATATATCAATAGAAGATGAAAAATTAAATTTAAAAAATAAAAATATTACCATAGTAAGTATGGAAAAAAGTGCCTTTACTGATAATTTAGTAGAAAAATTATCCAATTGTAATAATATTAATATAAGTATGATTGATAGTTATAATTACATTAATGTTATTAATTATGCTTTATCTAAGCCTTCTATTAATCCACATTCAGCTAAACCTATTTATTTAAAGAAAATAGATGCGGAAAAGAAAAATAATGCTAATTAGAAAATATGAAATAAATGATAAAAATAATGTTGAACATTTAGGAAAATTACTGCATGATAATTATAAGTTCAAACCTGATGATTTTTCTAGATGTTTAGTTATAATAGATAATAATAAAATTGTTGGTTTTATAGTTTATAGTATTATATATGAAAGATCAGAAATTGTTGATATCGTAATTGATTCTAATTATAGAAAAAAATCATACGGATATAAATTGTTAGAGAATGCAATTAATGATATTATTAAAAACAATTGTGAAAACATTTCGTTAGAAGTAAATTCGTCAAACATGCCTGCTATAAACTTATACAAAAAATTTGATTTTAACATAGTATCAGTTAGAAAAAAGTATTATGGTATATCTGATGCATATTTAATGATAAAGAATTTGAGGTGATAAAATGAAAGATACATATATATTTGCAATTGAAACAAGCTGTGATGAAACAAGTGCTTCTATCATAAAAAATGGAACAAAAGAGTTATCCACAGTAATTTTATCTCAAATAGATATTCATAAAAATTATGGAGGGGTTGTACCAGAAATAGCTAGTCGTAATCATACTGATTGTATTACTATGGTTTTTGAGGAATGCTTAAAAAAAGCAAATTTAACTTTTAATGATATAGATGCAATAGCAGTAACATATGGACCTGGCCTTAACGGAGCATTATTAATAGGTATAGAAGCTGCTAAAGCGTTAGCATTTGCAACAAACTTACCTTTAATTCCAGTAAATCATATGGCTGGTCATATATATGCTAATAAGTTTGTTGGAACTTTTAAGTTCCCTCTTATAGCACTTGTTGTAAGTGGTGGTCATACTGAATTAATATATATGGATAAAGAGTATTCATTTAAAAAGATAGGTGGTACTTTAGATGACTCTATAGGAGAAGCATATGATAAGGTGGCTAGAGTAGTAGGAATACCATATCCGGGAGGTCCTTTAATGGACAAATTAGCCCATGTTGGTAAACATTTATATAATTTACCGACTCCAAAAGATGATGATACTTATGATTTTAGTTTTAGTGGAATAAAAAGTGCTGTTATCAATTTAGTCCATAACGAGAAACAAAGAGGAAATGAGATTAATAAAGAAGATTTAGCAACATCATTTCAAGAAACTGTTGTTGATATATTAGTAAAGAAAACAAAAAAAGCTATAAAAGAATACAATGTAAAACAGCTACTAGTTGCAGGTGGAGTTTCAGCTAATAGTAGTTTAAGAGAAAGTTTAAATAACATGTGTAAAGAACTCGATGTAGAGCTCCTTAAACCAGATATTAAATATTGTACTGATAATGCTGCTATGATAGGTGCTGCAGCCTATTATGCATATATTAGGGGCGATAGAGCCAACTTTTCATTATATCCTAATCCAGGATTAGATTTGGATGATGGAGGTAATAATGAATAATAAGGGTTTTACGTTAGTAGAGTTACTAGCAATTGTTGTAATAATTTCTATTATAGCGACTGTTGCAGTACCAAATATAACAAATGAAATTAATTCAAGTGATAAACATACACAAAATGTAGTAGATGAATCTATAGAAAATGCATCTAAATTATACGTTGCAAAGTACTATGCAATGAGATTTATTAATGGTGAAGAAATTAAATTTACATTAAATGATTTAGAAAATGACGGATTACTTAATTTAAAATCTGGGGTTTGTGAGGGTTTTAAAAACAAAGATATTGTAGTTAATAACCATGTATATGATTATAAGGAATTAACACCATCTTGTTATAGTAAGAAGAGTGATGGCTCTGCTTTGGCTCCTACTCCATCACCAACTCCTGCAACAGAAAAAATATCAATTACAGCAATATCGTCAAGTGATAGCTATAAAGTCCAAAATGAGGAATTATTTAAAAGAGCAATGCATTATATAATAGATGAGAAAAAGGTAGTAGATGGAGTATTTGATGGAAAAATTCCAGTCTGCAGCTCAACTGATGTTATGTGTTATGAATCTAATAATCTACACGTAAATGCAGAAGAATTAATGAAATATTATTCTAATAAAAGATTTAATGATTTTAGTAATGTAGAAAAGAATTTATATAATGATGGTAATTCAAGACAATTCACTATTACTTATGATAGCACGACTAAGACTTATAATATGGGATTGTGTGATCGTCAAACTGGTTCCTATTACGGATATCAATATGAAGCAACATATTCCGAAGAAGCTGGTTTTAACTTTGGTGGAGGAGTAAAGAAAAATAATGTTTGTACTCCTATAATCCGATTTTATTGTTGTGATTTTAGAGGAAGTGAAACCCAATGCGAAGGAACTGATAAATTAGAATTTAAAATAAATACTCAGTTTACATGTTCTACAGATAGAAAAGGTGTAGAAATTTATATAGAAAATGGTTCTGGCTTAGCAGCTGGTTTTTCAAAAAAAATAATAACAACAAATTCTGATAAAACAAAGCAATTTAAATTTAAAACAACAGGTGAGAGAATAATTTATTTTAAATATGGAGGTTTAACGGAAAGCAAAAAAATTAGAATAACAAACTAAAAAAGACCTATTTACTTGGTCTTTTTTTCTATATATAAAATAATAAAGTATAATATAGTTGTTAAGATTCCTAGTAATATAACACCAGCTAAAACTAAACTAGTATTAAATACTTGTGAACCATAATTTATTAAATATCCAATTCCTTTTTTAGAGACAAGCAATTCGCCCATTATAATTCCAACAAATGTTAAAGATAGGTTAATTTTTAATGAACTAGTAATAGTATTTATATTTGATGGAAGTACAAGTTTTGTAAATATTTGAAATTTATTTGCATTAAAGCTTTTTAGCAATTTTACACTGTTTTGGTTAGTATGTTTAAACCCGTTATATACTGCTATTATTGTTGATATAACAGATATTAAGAGTGCCATTATTATTACTGAATTTTCATTAGCGCCAACCCATATTATGATTAATGGACCTAATGATACTTTTGGTAAACTATTAATTATGGTTAAATATGGATCTAGTACTCTTGATATAAATGGACTCCACCAAAGGAGTGCTGCAAACATAATTCCAATTAAAGAACCTATAATAAAGCTAATTAATATTTCTCTTAAAGTTGTCCATATATGCATTAAAAGATCATTATTATTCCACAGACTTATTATTGTTTCGAGTATTTTTTTAGGACTTGAACACAAAAAGTTGTTGATAAGTTTCATATCAGATAGAACTTGCCAAAGAGTTATGAACAGTATAATTATTAAAAATTGTATAATTATCGTTTTTACTGTGGATAATTTTTCTTTTTTTATAAACTTTTTATATTCTTCATTATTAGTCATCGGAATCAAAATCCTTCCATATTTTTTCATAATAATCAGAAAAGTTTTTGTCATTTCTATTTTTACTAGGTAATGATTTGTTTTTTAGAACGATGTCATAGATTCTTTTAATTTTTGCAGGTCTTTTACTTAAAACAATTACTTTATCAGACATTGCAATAGCTTCTTGAATGTCATGAGTTACCATTATTGCGGTTTTTTCTTCATTTTTAATTATTTTATATACATCATCAGATATTTCTATTCTAGTATGGTAATCAAGTGCTGAAAAAGGTTCATCTAAAAGAAGTATGTCCGGCTTGGTAGCTAGTGTTCTAATTAAAGCTACTCTTTGTCTCATACCACCAGATAATTCTCTTGGATAATTATTTTTAAATTCAATAAGGCCATATTTTTCCAATAAATCATTTACGTATTTTTTATTTTCTTCGTTCAATTCTTTTTTGATTTTTAATCCTAGCACAGTGTTTTCATACACAGTTAACCAAGGAAATAGTAAATCTTCTTGAAACATATATCCAACTTTGACATCTTTATTTTTGAACTTTATTATTCCTGAACTTTTTTTATCTAAGTTCCCAATTATTGATAATATTGTTGATTTCCCACAACCTGATGGGCCAATTAAGGTTATAAATTCATTTTCATTTATATCCAAACTAATATTATCAACAGCTTTTGTTACCTTGTTTTTGGTAATATAATTTTTTGATAAGTTTTTAATTTGTAATAAGCTTTGCATACTTATCCTAGTAGACTAACTTATCATATGGAACTTTTTTTTCTAATTCTCCAGCGTTAATTATTATATCTTCTAAGTGTTCAAAGTCTTTTTTAGTAATTTTTGTACTATCTGCCCATGCATCGTTTGTTTTATATCTTTTTATTATTTTAGTTAAATCACTTGTTGATAATTCTGGAAAGTATTCTTTTATTTCTTCTGCTATTACACTTTCTTTTTCTTCACGTACGTGTTTTAAGCCTTTATCTATTGCTTTTCTAAATCCATCAATTACATCTTTATTATTTTTTATATAGCTTTTTTTAGCATTATAAGCTGTATAAGGAACTTCACCTGACCATTTACCAACATATCCAACTATGTAGCCTAAACCTTGTTTTTCAACACTTAAGGCATTAGGTTCAAATAGTGTAACAAAGTCAGCATCACCTGATATAAATGCGCCTTCCATTGCAGGAAAAGCTACACTAGTATCAATTTCTAAATCCTCTTTAGGATTAATACCATTTTCTTTTAATGCCCATTCAAATGTCATTTCAGGCATTCCACCTTTTCTTCCACCAATTACTTTTTTACCTTTTAAATCACTTAATTTAAAGTTTTTGTATTTTTTTCTTGATACTAAGAAGGCTCCATCTCTTTTTGTTAATCTAGCAAAATTTACTAAGTAATCTTTTTCACCACTATTATAAACATATATAGTAGCTTCACTTCCACAAAATCCAATATCCACATCACCAGATAAAACGGCAGCGGTAACTTTATCTGCACCTGCAGTTAATGTTAAGTCTATATTTATGTTGTTTTCTTTAAAATATCCATTTTTAATAGCAACGTATGCAGGGGCATAGAATATTGTGTGTGCAACTTCAGCTACCTTTACTGTTTTTATA
>CAVAWS010000062.1:0-1517 GCA_963592455.1 Paratractidigestivibacter sp.
GCAAAAAAGTGTATATAATGTTTTACACATTACACACATTAAAAATTATACAACCTTTAAAAAACACGATTTAATATCGTGTTTTTATTTTTTCCATTTCTCTTTTAATATCTTTTTCTTTAATTGCTTGCCTTTTATCATATAATTTCTTACCCTTAGCAATTGCAATTTCAACTTTTGCTCTACCATTTTTTAAATATAATCTAACTGGTACTAAAGAGTAACCTTCTTTTTCCATCTTATCTCTTATTTTATATATTTCTTTCTTGTGCAAAAGTAATTTTCTTTCTCTTCTTTCGTCATGATTAAATCTATTGCCTTCTTCATATGTTGAAATAAACATATTAATTAAATATATTTCGTTATTTTTAATTCTAGCATAACTATCTTTTAAATTACAACTACCTTTTCTAATAGATTTTATTTCTGTACCAGTTAAAACCATACCAGCTTCATATGTATCTTCAATAAAATAATCAAAATATGCTTTTTTATTTTTTATCTCTATCATTGTATAGAAGCCACCTCCACTGAACTATCCTCTTTTGTTAAAATAGTCTTATACTTTTCATAATAAGTTTTATAGCTACTTAATATGCTTGTATCAACCATCTCATAAGGATATAACTTATAATTATAAGGAGAATACCTTATAAAAGATGTATATATTAAATTAACCTTAACATCTTTAAATGTTATCTTATTATCCTTTTTATTAATTGTCAAGCTTGCAATAGCACCAGTTAATTTATCTGGGCTATCTTGTGATGATATAAAATTACCTAAAGAGTAGAAAACCAACGTATCATTTACGTAAGCAATTGGCTGAATAACATGTGGATGAGTACCTATTATTAAATTTACTCCTAAACTAGATAAATAACTTGCTATCTCCTTTTGTTCTTCAGTTTCATTATTTGTATACTCAACTCCCCAATGCATTGCAACTATTATTAAATCTGCCTTACCTTTTACTTTTTCTATGTCTTTTTTTGCTTTTTCATCAGAATAAATATTCATTAAATACTCTTTACCAGTACTTGGCAATAAACCATTTGTAACTGTTGTATAAGAAAAGAATGCATACTTTATACCATTTTTCTCTTTTATTTTAATATTATTTTCTCTATCTTCTTCTGACAAAGCTTGACCAGTATAATAAACACCAGACTTAGTTTTCCAATAGTTTACCGAGTTAATTACACCTTCTTCGTTTTTATCCATCGTATGATTATTAGCTAAACTAACCATGTTAAATCCCATATCAACCATGTCATCTCCTATTTCTTCTGGAGAATTAAACCTAGGATATGAGGATAATCCTAAACTTTTACCACCTATTATACTCTCTTGGTTATAATAGGCTAAATCTTTACCTTTTATAAGCGGACTTATGTATTCAAACATACTTTTGAATGAATATGTACCATCTATTTGAAGAGCTGCTGAATAAACAGGTTTATGTAATAAGCAGTCACCTGTCATAACCATTGATAATTCATTTGACTCTTCTTTTT
>CAVAWS010000062.1:1619-30442 GCA_963592455.1 Paratractidigestivibacter sp.
TTATTTGTTTTATTTGTTTTAAAACCTTTAAATATTAAAATTATTATAAAAATTATTATTATCGCTAGAATTACTTTTACCCAAGTTTTAAGCTTCCTTCTTTTCCTCTTTTTCATCGGTCTTTTCCTCTTTTATTTCAAAATCAATATAAGAATCTTCCTTAGAAGCTGACTTAACTATTACTGTGACTTCATTTCCAATCTGATACTTCTTCTTTGTTTTCTGACCTATTAATGACATTGTCTTTTCATTATAGTTATAATAATCACCTGGAATATCATTTATATGTACTAATCCTTCAATCATATTAGGTAACTGTATAAACATACCAAATGAAGTTACTCCACTTATCATTCCCTTGTATTCTTCTCCAATATGATTCATCATATATTCTGCCATCTTCATATCTTCTACTTCTCTTTCACAAGCTATGGCATCTCTTTCTTTTAAAGAACAATGTTCAGTTAAAATAGGTAAATACTCTTTGCAATAATCTATTGTTTTTTGAGATTGATCATTTTCATATAAGTAAGTTCTAAGTAATCTATGAACCGTTGTATCAGGGAATCTTCTTATAGGTGAAGTAAAATGAGTATATATTTTACTAGCAAGTCCAAAGTGTCCAATGTTTTCTGGTTGGTATACAGCCTTTTGCATTGCTCTTAACATCAAAGTAGATAACACTTCATATTCTTTCTTATCCCTTAACTGACTTAATACATTTTCTATTGATGAAGGATATTTTATATTAACCTTACCAGTTATTTTATAACCAAGTGAACTAACAAAATCTAAAAAGTCATTTATTTTTTCTTCTTTTGGTGTTCCGTGTACACGATATACAAAAGGAAGTCCCATCCAAAATACATGTGATGCTACAGTTTCATTTGCTGCTATCATAAAGTCTTCTATCATTTTTTCACCAACACCACGATCTCTTAATATTACATCAGTTGGTTTTCCATTTTCATCTGCTAATATTTTAGCTTCCTTAGTATCAAAGTCAATTGCACCTCTAGCTGTTCTATTATCTCTTATTATCTTAGATAACTCCATCATCATTGTTAAATTATCAGTATATGGTTCATAGCCTTCTTCTACAACATGATTTTCTAGCCAATTATTAACTTTTTTATAAGTCATCTGAATTCTAGATCTTATAACACTTTCAAATATTTCATGAGATACTACATTACCCTTAGAATCAATTTCCATTATACAACTTTGCGCTAATCTATCAACATTAGGATTTAAAGAACAAATACCATTTGATAATTTATGAGGTAACATAGGTACTACTCTATCAACTAAATAAACACTAGTACCTCTTTCATAAGCTTCCTCATATAATTTTGTACCAGGTTTTACATAATATGATACATCTGCAATATGAACACCTAATTCATAATTACCATTTGCAAGTTTCTTTATAGATATAGCATCATCTATATCCTTTGTATCATCACCATCTATAGTGAAAATAGTAACATCTCTTAAATCTCTTCTTCCTATTTTTTCTTCTTCACTAACTTCGTTAGGTATTGATTTTATTTCTTCTAACACTTCTTCACTAAATGAAGGGCTAAAGTTGTTTTTATATATTAAAGCCTCTACATCAACCCCAACATCGTTTTTATGACCAATTATATGAGTTATTTCACATAATAAAGTATTTTTATCTATGTTTTTTATATAATTTGCAACTACTATATGTCCATCAACTGCATCTTTAGCACTATCATTAGTTACTACTATCTTACTTTTGATTTTCTTATCTGTTGGTATTATTGTGAATAAATCATTTTCAGTTTTAAATTCTCCAACTATTGTATCATAGCTTTTAGAAGCAACTCTAAGAATTCTGCCTTCTTTTTTAGCACCACTATTTTTACTTATTATTTCAGCTATAACCATGTCTCCATCTGATGCACCGTTTAAGTTTTTTGAACTAATAAATATATCAGGTTCTTCTTTTAATAAAACAAAACCATATCCTTTTTCTGTTATAGATATTTTCCCCTTTTTTAAATGACTATATTTAAATCCCATATATTTATCTTTATTAGTATGATATATTGTTAAATCATTTTCTAATTCATTAAGAGTTTTAATTAAACTTTCTAATTCATCTGTTGTATTTATACAAAGAACATCCTTTAATTCATAAATTGTAAACGCCTTATCATTAGTTTCTAATATATTAAGTATTTTATCTTTCACTAGTATCACCTATCCTCTTTATAACATTATAAAACAAAAAAAGGCTTTAAAAAAGCCCTTTTTTATAATATATCTATAATTATGCACAAAATAAAGAATGCAATTCCTAAAATATATGTTAGACGTGTAATAAATAGTTCTCCCCCACGTTCTTTTCTATTAACGAATAAATCAGAGTTTCCAGACTGAATAATTGATGCTCCTTCTGCTTTTTCACTTTGTAATAAAACTATAACAATAAGTAAAATAGAAACAATCATTAATACTGTAAGCATAATAACTCCTCCTTTGCTAATAATTATTTTAACATATTACTAATAAAAAAAGCAATATTATATAAAAAAAAGAACATAAAAGTTCTTTTTACATATTATTATTAGGATTAACTATATCTATATTTATGTCATCTAGTGATGAGAATCCATAATTTCTAGGTTGCTGTTTTGGTGCAGCTTGATTATTATTTGTAGCACCCGGGTTAACTATGTCTATTTTTATATCATCTAACGAAGTAAAACCATAATCTTTCTTTTCTACCTTTTTTTGTTCTTCGTTGTTACCTGTAGCAACACTTGGATTTACCATATCTATTTTTATATCGTCAAAAGAAGCAAATCCATAATCTTTTTTAACAGGAACTTTTACTTCTTCCTTATTACTGTTACCATTGTTTACCATATCAAAATTAGTGTTATATGGTTCAAAACTTGGTATAGCAAATGAATTTTTGTTATCTTGTTCATTTGTCTCACTTAAAACATGGGGTTTTACAAAATCATTATGTGAAATATTATTGTACTTTTCAAAACTATAATTAGATGATGGACTAGATACATCATCTAAGTCACCTAAGTCTTCAATAATATCATTATCCTTATTATCTTTTTCTGGTTCCTTATCTATGTTCTTAAAATCTTCTTTATCTAAACCTTGCACAAAATTTAAATTGATTTTATTTAATTCATAACTAATTTCATTAATTTTATTACTAACTTCGGCTAATTGTTTAGATAAATCTTCTATTCTACCCCTTAAATCTTCTTTCATACTAGCCTCCTACCCTTATATATCTATACATCATTTTAACATATATAAATTACAAAATAAAGAGCTTTTTTATTAAAGTAAATTATTTTAAAAAAAAGAACTAGTTTAGTTCTTCTTCAATTCTCATTAACTGATTATATTTACATATTCTATCAGTTCTAGACATTGAACCTGTTTTTATTTGTCCTAAATCTAGTCCAACTGCTAAATCTGCAATAGTTGTATCCTCTGTTTCACCTGATCTGTGTGAAATAATTGTTTTATATCCATTTTCTTTAGCAAGTTTAATAGTTTCTAATGTTTCAGTTATAGTTCCTATTTGATTTACCTTTAATAAAATAGCATTACCAGCTTTTAAATCAATTCCTTTTTGCAAGCATTCTTTATTTGTAACGAAAAGATCATCTCCAACTAATTGAATTTTATCACCTAATTCTTTTGTAATCTTAGCAAATCCTTCCCAGTCATTTTCATCTACTGGATCTTCAATTGAAATAATTGGATACTTATTAACTAATTCTTTATAAAAATCAATTAATTCATCTGTTGTAAGGTTTCTTCCTTCCCCTACTAAATTATACTTACCATCACTGTAAAACTCTGATGCTGCAACATCTATTGCTAATTTAACATCAACACCAGGCTCATATCCAGCCTTTTTTATTGCTTCCATGATAAGTTCAAAACCTTCTGTATTAGACTCTAAATCTGGAGCAAATCCACCTTCGTCGCCTACACCTGTTGATAGCTTTCTTTCATTTAAAACACTTTTTAAAGCATGAAATACTTCTGAACCAACGCGTACTCTTTCATGAATAGTATCTCTTTGTGGTATTATCATGAATTCTTGGAAATCAAGTTTATTATCAGCATGAGCCCCACCATTTAATATATTCATCATAGGAACTGGAAGTGTAGTTCCTTCACCAACATATTTATAAAGTGGCATTTTCTTTTCATTTGCTGCTGCTTTTAAACATGCCATAGATACTCCTAAAATAGCATTAGCACCTAAATTACTCTTTGTTTTTGTACCGTCTAATTCTAACATAGCACTATCTATACTATATTGATCAAAAACATCCATACCCGTTATAACAGGTTTAATTTTTTCATTAACGTTTTTAACCGCGTTTAAAACACCTTTTCCACCAAATCTACTTTTATCTCCATCACGCATTTCAAGAGCTTCTCTTTCCCCTGTTGAAGCTCCAGATGGAACAGCTGCTCTCCCCATAATTCCTGACTCTAAAGTTACATCTACTTCAACAGTAGGATTACCTCTAGAATCTAATATTTCTCTTGCTATTATGTTTTTTATATTCATATTATTACCTCCCATTTTACATAAATATTATATCACTATTGTCATTACTAATACAATAAATAAATCAAATATGTAAATTGACTTTATCGTTAATTATGATGTATAATATTTTTAGAATAAAATGGAGGGATGTATATGCAAGTAATATTATTAGATGAAGCTAGATTTGATTCCTTCGCAAATATACATCCTAACCATAACTATTATCAATCAAGTAATTATGGAAGATTTGTTAGCAAACATGGTTATAACTCATATTATTTAGGTTTAGTAAATGATTTAAATGAAATAAAAGCAGCAACCTTAATGATTGTAAAGAATGATAAAGCAAATAGTAAAAGAAAAATGGGATATGCACCTAGAGGCTTTTTAATTGACTGGAACAATATAGAACTTGTAAAAGAATTTACTGAAAAATTAAAGGATTTTCTTCAAAAAAGAGGGTTTACATATTTAAAATTAGATCCTGCAATCATTTATAAAGAACATGGTATTGATGATAATGAAAACAACTTAGGAGAAGAGCATAGTGAATTTGTATCTAAATTACAAGAATTAGGATATATTCATTTAGGATTTAATAATGGCGCTGAAACTAACAAATCTAGATGGGAGGCATCTTGTATATTAAGTAGCAACTTAGTTGCTCTATATAATTCTTTATCTAAAGAAGGTAGAAAAAAAATAAAAGATTCTAATTTATTTGGTTGCAAAGTATATAAAGGAACTAGTGAAGATATTAACACGTTATATGATTTAATTAAAAATCCTAAACCTGATTTAGAATACTTTTTAGACTATTATCATTTCTTTAGCACTAACAAAAGTTTTGAAATATATTTCTCAAAGCTAGAACCATCAATCTGCATTAATAGTACGAAGGCTATATATGAAAATGAGCTTAATAAAAACAATGAATTAAATAAGAAAATGCAGGACTTCAGTAATCCAAATAGAGAATTTATTATGAATCAAAAAATGCAATCAGATGAAGATTTATCTAAATACAAGAAAAATATGTTAGATGCTAGTAAACTATTCCAGGAGTATCCACAAGGAATAATAGTTGCAGCAACAGCAGCTATTAAGTATGGAAACCAAGTATACTTCATAGCAAACGGAATTAAAGATGAATTCAAAGATAAATTCCCAGAATATATAATGTACTGGCATTTATTTCAACAATATGCTATGCAAGGATTTAGTGTAGTTAATTTTAATGGAATAAGTGGAAATTATCAGAATGATGAAAAATTAAAATACAAGGTTGAGTTATCAAATAAAATTGTGGAATACGTAGGTGAATTTGACCTTGTTATAAATAAAAAGGGATATTATACTGGAAATAAATTAAATCCAATTATTAATTGGTTAAATGCGCCAATTTAATATAAATATAATAAAAGGAGTAAAAGATGAACAAATCAAAAGTTAACACAGGAATTGCAGCATTACTAGTATTTGCAAGTATATTTGCAGGATGGGATGTTTTGCTAATTGTATCGGTTTTATTGTTAATATTCTCAGAGTTTAATGATAAAACAAAGGATGTAACTGTTAAAGTAATTTCATTTTTAGCAGGTATATCAATAATTACATTAGGATGGAGTTTAATAGTTAACGGTGTAGATTTATTATTTAATGTAATAGAGAAATTCGTTGATATTATTAATAGTTACTTATCAGATCCTATTACAATGATAAATTTAACAAGATATGTAATAACACCTATAAGTAAATTAGTAGAAATAGGGGATAAAATATTTGATTATATTATAATAATTATTAAGTTTAAATTTATACTTGATATCTTAAATAATAAACCAATAAAAAATAACATTATTACAAAGTTTGTTAACAAAGTAATTAACTTTATTAATCAATGCAATGGAGTAAATATGGTAACTAACATGCAGGTAAATCAAGCACCTGTACAAAATGTTCAATCAAATAATCAAATGATAAACCAAAATATGCAAATGAATAATCAAGTAAATAATCAAATACAAAATACGCAAATTCCAAATAGTAATCAATTTACTAATCAATAATAAAAAGAGCTATATAAAAGCTCTTTTTTAATGCACAAAAAAAGCAACTTAATGTTGCCTTTTATTTATTTAATTAAGCATCAATTTTAGTAACTGTACCAGCACCAACAGTACGTCCACCTTCACGGATAGAGAATTTTGTACCATTTTCTAGTGCGATTGGAGCAATTAACTCAACTGACATACTAACGTTATCACCTGGCATAACCATTTCAGTACCTTCTGGTAATGTAACAACACCTGTTACGTCAGTAGTTCTGAAATAGAATTGAGGTCTGTAGTTTGAGAAGAATGGAGTATGACGTCCGCCTTCTTCTTTACTTAATACGTAAACTTGAGCTTCAAATTTAGTATGTGGAGTAACTGATCCTGGTTTAGCTAAAACTTGACCACGTTGTACTTGTTCACGAGAAATACCACGTAATAATACACCAGCATTGTCTCCAGCTTCTGCGTAGTCTAATTGTTTACGGAACATCTCAATACCAGTAACAACTGTTTTTTGAGTATCCTTTAAACCAACTATTTCAACTTCGTCGTTTAATTTTAATTGTCCACGTTCAACACGTCCTGTAACAACTGTTCCACGACCAGTGATTGTGAATACGTCTTCTATAGACATTAAGAATGGTTTTGTATTATCTCTTTCTGGAGTTGGAATCCATTCATCAACAGCATCCATTAATTCATCTATTTTCTTTTCATATTCTGCATCTCCTTCAAGAGCTTTTAAAGCAGAACCACGGATAACTGGAGTGTTATCTCCGTCGTAATCATATTTGTTTAATAATTCACGAACATCCATTTCTACTAAGTCTAACATTTCAGGATCGTCAACCATGTCACATTTGTTCATGAATACAACGATTCTTGGTACACCAACTTGACGAGCAAGTAAGATGTGTTCTTTAGTTTGAGCCATAGGACCATCTGTTGCAGCTAATACAAGGATTGCTCCATCCATTTGTGCAGCACCTGTGATCATGTTTTTAACATAGTCAGCGTGTCCTGGGCAGTCAACATGAGCATAGTGACGTTTGTCAGTTTCATACTCAACGTGTGCAGTATTGATAGTTATACCACGTTCTCTTTCTTCTGGTGCTTTATCGATATCTGCATAATCTTCAAATTTAGCTTGACCTTTTTCAGCTAATCTTTTTGTGATCGCTGCAGTTAATGTTGTTTTACCATGGTCAACGTGTCCAATAGTACCAATATTAACGTGTGGTTTTGAACGATCAAATTTTTCTTTTGCCATATTAATTTTCCTCCCTATATAAATTACATATCTATTTTATCTAATCTAAGGAAAAATATCAAGTATTTTCCCTTAGGATTATTTATTATTGTACACCATTTTTCTTAATGATGTCTTCAGAAATACTCTTTGGTACTTCTTCGTAGTGATCAAAGAACATAATAAATGTTCCACGACCTTGTGTATTAGATCTTAAACTTGTTGCATAACCAAACATTTCTGATAACGGAACATATGCACTAATCTTAAGAGCGTTACCAACAGATTCTTGACCCATTGGACGTCCACGACGAGAAGTTATATCTCCCATAACATTACCCATGTATTCATCAGGTACTGTTATATCAACCTTCATTATTGGTTCAAGAAGTACTGGTTTACAATGCTTCTTAGCTTCTTTAAGAGCTAATGATGCAGCTACCTTAAATGCCATTTCATTTGAGTCTACATCATGGTAAGAACCATCAAATAATGTTGCTTTAACATCGATCATTGGATATCCTGCAAGAACACCTGTTTTCATAGCTTCTTGTAATCCTTTATCAACAACTGGAATGTATTCACGAGGAACTACACCACCAACAATTGCATCAACGAATTCATATCCTTGATCTTTATTTGGTTCAAATTTAACCCATACGTGACCATATTGTCCACGACCACCAGATTGTTTAATATATTTACCTTCACAATCACCAGCCATAGTTAATGTTTCACGATAAGCTACTTGAGGTTGACCAATATTTGCTTCAACACCAAATTCTCTTCTCATTCTATCAACTAATACGTCTAAGTGAAGTTCACCCATACCAGAAATAACAGTTTGTCCTGATTCTTGATCAGTTTCTGCTCTAAATGTTGGATCTTCTTCAGCTAATTTTTGTAAAGCTGTAGACATTTTTTCTTGGTCTCCCTTACTCTTTGGCTCAATAGCTATTGAGATAACTGGTTCAGGAATAACCATTTTTTCTAAGATAACCTTATGTTTTTCATCACATAATGTGTCACCTGTTGTAGTATTTTTAAGCCCTACTGCTGCTGCTATATCACCTGCATATACTTCTGATATTTCAGTACGATTATTAGCATGCATTTGTAATATACGACCAATTCTTTCTTTAACGCCTTTATTTGCGTTTAAAACGTATGAACCACTCTTTAATGTACCAGAATATACACGGAAGAATGATAATCTACCAACGAATGGATCAGCCATAATTTTGAATGCTAAAGCTGAGAATGGTTCAGAGTCTGAAGCATGTCTTTCAACTTCATTATCATTTTCATCATGACCTTTAATTGATGGAATATCAGTTGGAGCTGGTAAATAATCTATTACAGCATCAAGCATTAATTTAACACCAATATTTCCAAGTGCAGTACCACACATTACTGGGAACATTTCAACTGCAAGAACACCTTTTCTTATTGCTTTTTTAATTAAGTCAACAGAAATTTCAGCACCCTCCAAGTATTTTTCCATTAATTCTTCATCATATTCAGCAGCATCTTCAATCATAGCAATTCTCTTTTCTTCTGCTATGTCTTTTAATTCAGCTGGAATTTCAATTTCAGTTGGATTTTCTTCTGGTTTACCATCATAATGATAAGCCTTCATTGTAACTAGGTCAATTATACCATCAAATTCTGATTCAGCACCAATTGGCCATTGAATAGCAGTTGCTTTAACACCTAATCTTGTTTTAATAGAATCAACACTAGCTGCAAAGTCTGCACCCATTTTGTCCATCTTGTTTGAGAAAACAAGTCTTGGAACACCCATTTCAGTAGCTTGACGCCAAACGTTTTCAGTTTGAGGTTCAACACCATTTTGTGAATCAAGTACTGTAACGGCACCATCAAGCACTCTAAGAGATCTTGTAACTTCTATTGTGAAGTCTACGTGTCCTGGAGTATCGATGATATTTAAACGATTACCCTTCCAAAAAGCTGTAGTAGCTGCGGAAGTAATAGTAATACCACGTTCTTTTTCTTGTTCCATCCAGTCCATTTGAGATGCACCATCATGAGTTTCACCTATCTTGTGAATCTTATGAGTATGGAACAAAACACGCTCTGTACATGTAGTCTTACCGGCATCAACGTGAGCCATAATACCAATGTTACGAGTATTTTCTAACGAATATTCACGAGCCATATTTATAATCCTTTCCTACCAACGATAGTGTGCAAATGCTTTATTAGCTTCTGCCATTCTATGTGTATCATCTTTTTTCTTAACAGCTGCTCCTGTACCATTTGAAGCATCAATTATTTCGTTTGCTAATTTCTCAGCCATAGTTTTACCACCACGTGAACGAGTAGCATTAACTAACCATCTTAATGCTAAAGCTTGAGCTCTTGCAGGTTTAACTTCAACTGGAACTTGATAGTTAGCTCCTCCAACACGACGAGCCTTAACCTCTAATGCTGGAGTAATATTTTCCATTGCTTTTTTGAATACGTCATTAGCATTTTCCCCAACTCTTTCGTGGATTATGTCAAACGCATCATACACAATTTTTTCTGCTTTACCACGTTTACCATCTAACATAATTTGGTTAACTAACTTAGTAATTACCTTTGAATTATATATAGGATCTGGTAAAACGTCTCTTTTAACAGCACGTCTTTTTCTCATATTATTTCTCCTTTCATATTATTACTTTTTAGGTTTTTTAGCACCGTACTTAGATCTACCTTGTTTACGATCTTGTACACCTGCTGTATCTAGAGTACCTCTAATAATATGATAACGTACTCCGATTAAATCCTTTACACGTCCACCACGTATTAAAACAACGCTGTGTTCTTGTAAATTATGTCCTTGCCCTGGAATGTAAGCAGTAACTTCATATCCATTACTCAAACGAACACGAGCATACTTACGTAATGCTGAGTTTGGTTTCTTTGGTGTCATAGTACCAACACGAGTACAAACACCACGCTTTTGAGGTGAATTTGCACTTATACTTTTTTTCTTTAAAGTATTAGTTCTAACTAATAGAACTGGTGCTTTTGGTTTACGCTTTTTGTTTTTTCTTCCATGACGAAGAATTTGATTTATTGTAGGCATATTCTTGCTCCTTTCTTAACACACTACCTGGTGTTTCTTTTTTGATATATTTTTAAGTCTTACCAAATTTAGCAAGACTTAATAAATCAGCTAATATAATATACCACTTTTAATGTTTAAAAGTCAATATATTTGATAAAATTTAATTAAAAATACTATTTGCTTTCTACAGCAGCATCAGTATTACTAAAACCATACTTTTGATTGAATTTTTCAGCTCTACCTGTCTTAGACTTCATTGTTGAAGCACCAGTGTAAAATGGATGACATTTTGAACAAACTTCTACGTGAATGTTTTCTTTAGTAGACATAGTTTCAAAAGTTTCTCCACATGCACAAGTAACAGTAGCCTTTTTGTACATACTTTCTTTTTTTGCCATGTTAACAGCTCCTTTCGCCATGACTTAAGTTAAGCCATAGATTTAAAATCCATTATATTATAACAATTGTTTGTTTATTTTGCAAGTGTTTTTTCATTTATAGAGCTAATTATAATATCACTTATTGCTTTATAGCCTTCCTTTGTTGGATGAATTTCTAAAAAATTAGGTAAATATTCATCATTAGCATAAAAAGTATCATGTAAATCAATAAAAGTCATATCATACTTACTTGTTAAATCTTCCATCTTTTCATTAGCATACTTTATAATGGGTTCTATTTCTAAGGCATAAGTTGAAGAATAATTTGAAAGTGGATTATAAAAACCTAAAACCATTATTTGTTCTTTACATGATTGTCTTAATTCATACAATAACTTATTAATATCAATAAATGATTCATCTACGTATTTATATATATCATCATACTTATCTAAGTCAAACTCTTCTCCAATATTTAATTTATAAAACAAGTCATTTGAACCTATACTTAACGTTACTATATCTGCTTTTATAAGCGCATGTTTAATTGTGATTTCTTTTTTACCAACCTTTATTTTTTTATTATTTTTTAAATCATTTAACAAATCAACACTTCTATAGCCAGACTTAGCAAATTTCTTGGTATAAAACTTTAACTTATTTTTATCTTTTAAGTACTCAGAAACATAATCTCCATAACTTAAATCAATTGTTTTATATGGAGTTTGGCCTGCTGCTAGTGAATCGCCTAGTGATAAATAGTAAATCTTATTATCTCTTGTTATAAAAAATATACTTACTAATATTATTCCAGTTATTAAAAATCCTATTAATAATTTGTACCTTTTCTTCATATTAGCCTCCATTAAAAAAATAGTATCTACTAACAATACTATTTTATTTATGGTACTAGAAAATTAGTACTTATTATTTTTCTTTATCTTATCTTTTTTTATAATTTCTTTTGGAATACTAATACTATATGCACCACTTGTTAAAGTAACATGTGATTTAGTTTCTTCTTTTTTTAATTCTTCATTCTTCTTAGCTTTTACCTTTAATGCCATTATTTAACCCTCTTTTTCTAACTTAATATCTGCACCAACATTAGTTAATTTATAAACTATACCTTCATAACCTCTTAATATATAATCAGCATTTTCTATAACTGTTGTACCACTTGCTATTAAACCCGCTATAAGTAAAGATGCTGCACCTCTTAAATCAGTTGCTTTTATTCTCTTTCCTGTTAACTTAGTAGGTCCTATAATAACCGCTTTTTGGTTAGTTAAAAGATCAGTAGTAGCTCCCATTTTATTTAGTTCCTTTAAATTAAGAAATCTGTTTTCCCAAATCGTTTCATTAATTATTGATTTACCATTTGCTTGTGTTAAAAGAGTTGCCATTGGTTGTTGTAAATCAGTAGGAAATCCAGGATAAACTTGTGTTTTTATATTAGTTGCTTTTAGTTTTTCCGGTCTTGAAATAGTTATAAAATCTACGCCAATTTCCATTATAGCTCCAACATCTTCTAACTTAGATATCAAAGACTCAACATGTTCAGGAATTATATTACTAATTTTTAACTTATTACCAATTAAACTAGCTAATATCATGTAAGTACCAGTTTCGATATAATCTGGAACAACCTCATGAAAACAAGAATGTAAGTAATCTACTCCTTCTATTTTTATTTCTGATGTTCCTGCGCCAGTTATTTTAGCTCCCATGTTATTTAAAAATGTAGCTACGTTAACAATATGTGGTTCTTTTGCAGCATTAGAGATAATGGTTGTACCTTTAGCCTTTACAGCAGCTAACATTAAGTTTAACGTTGCACCAACACTAGCAAACTCTAAATTAATTTTAGCTCCTTTAAGCTCATCTGCCGTTATTGTAAACAAATTATTATTTTCTTCTACCTTAGCACCCATTGCCTCAAAGCCTTTAAGATGCAAATTAATAGGTCTTGCACCTATGGAACATCCACCTGGAAAATATATTTCAACCCTTTTAAACTTACTTAACATAGCTCCCATAAAATAATAAGAAGCTCTTAATTTTGTAGCAATTTCCTTAGGTATTTTTCTATTTTTAATATTCTTAGAATCAATCTTTATTATGTCATCATTTCTATATACCTTAGCACCTAAAAAGTTTAAAATATAATCTAATGCATCTATGTCAGAAATATTAGGTACATTTGCTATTGTTACTTCTTCATCACATAACACAGCAGCTGGTATTAAAGCCACCGCACTATTTTTAGAACCACTTATTTTTATTTCTCCAGTTAATGTTTTATTACCATTAATTGTTATTTTATACATACTACGCCTCCATACATTTTATTGTATTTAAATTATTTAAAAACGTGATTAAAAAGCCTTCTTTTTACTCTCTAATAATTCATTTTTTTCATGAATCAAATCTTTTACAGCTTGTTTTCCTGATGCAATTATTAATCTTGGATCATACACATCTTTATTTTCACTAATAAACTCTTTTACTTTTTTTGACCATGCTAATTGTATATCAGTATTAATATTTATTTTACTAACTCCGCAGAAAATAGCAGTTTTTATCTTATTATCATCAAGTCCTGATGCACCATGTAATACTAGTGGTAACTTAGCTTCCTTACAAATTTTTCCAAGAAGCTCAAAATCAAGATTTGCTTCTTCTTTATAAATTCCGTGTTTATTTCCAATAGAAGGAGCTAAAGAATCAATATTAGTTTCATTAATAAAAGCCATACAATCATTCATGTCAGTATATAATCCGTCTAACGAACCTAATTCAGCTTCTACGGTCACACCCCTTGGATCAGCATACTCTTTTACCTTATTAGTAATTAAAATATTTTCTTCTAGGGTTTTATCTGATGCATCAATCATAACTGATGTAAAACCTTTATCTACTGCTTTTTTACATGATTCAAAGCTTTTTGCATGATCTAAATGAAGCACAACTGGCACTTTAATATCTAAATCATTTATAAGACTTCTTACTATGCTACTAACTACTTCATATCCTCCCATATAATTTATAGCAGGTTCACTTGCGGCTATTATAACAGGAGCTTTATCTTCATTACACGCTTCTAATATATATCTTGCAAACTCCAAATTATTTATATTGTAAGCTCCAATTGCATAACCATCTTTACTTGCTTTTATTAATAAATCTCTACTATTTACTAACATAATATACCTCACTATACTAATTTTAGTATATTTTTAAATCTTAGTCAAAGAAAAACACCAGAATTTACATTCTAGTGTATAGTAATTATTTCATTATTTTGTTTTTCTCGTTTATCTTTTCTATTTCATCTACATATGGTTTTGCAAGATCTGCTGCTTCACTTGCTGCTTCACTTGCTGCTTTTTGTGCTAATAATCTTTCTTTTTTCTTCTTATCACTAATAGCTAACCAAATAGCTCCAAATCCTCCAGTTGCTACTGCTGTACTAAGTCCTACTATAACTGGATTATAATCAGTGCTTGTATTTGTTGATGTAGACATCTTAGATTTTACACCAACATTTAAAGAAGAGTAATCTGATTCATCTAAATAAATTTCTTCTTCATGTTTTGTTGTAGTTGTTGTAGTAGTTGTAGTTTGAGATTTCTTTGTTGTATTAAGAGCTGGGTCTGTTTCTACATGAACAGATGTACTTACTATTTGACCACCTTTTGAAGTTTCTTCTCCACTAAGATTTCCTTTTGAATCTGTTGTAAGTTCAACTTCACTACCATTAATACTAGAATGACCTTCTGTCATACCCTCTGTATTAGTATGAGTTTCAGTTCTAACAGATGTAGTAGTTTCTTTTTTTGTTTCTTTTTCTGTTACAGAACCCACTCTCTTTTTCCCTTGATCAATTACTTTATTTTCTTTTTTAGTAGTTTGTTTTGCATTAGCTTCTGCAGCATCACTGCTGTTATAATGATTTCCAACAGGTGTAGTAGTTTTCTTTTCACAATCTTCTAAACCAGATGTATCTAATCCTAAGCTATCTACTATTTCAAAACCTAATTTGTTCTCCTCAGATTGAACTTTGTGTTGTTTATCTAAATCTTCTACTTTTTCTTTTGATAAGAACATTGTGAATAATGGATTTTGTTGAGCTATTTGTCTATCAACAACCCACATAAAAGTATCTGATAAATCTTTGTTGTTATAGATTTTTTCTGAAACAAAATCATAATAAGTATTTGCATTTGACTCAAGTTCTTCTACTGTTGCATTTGTTTCAATTAATCTTTTTTGTTCATTAACAATTTTAGCTAGTGAAGCTTTTAATTGCTTTTCATAATTTTCTATACCTTTTGAATCAAGCATATAAGCATAAATATATTCATCACTTTGGTCTAGAGTTTCTAAGTCTTTTTCTCCACTTTTAATTAATGCACCATGGTTAACTTCATCTTTTATATTATCATCAAATAATGAGTTTGTACCATCAGTATTAATTCCTGTAATTAAAGTTTGAAGATATTGATATTTTTCAACATCAGTTGCTGACTCTTTAAATATAATATCACTATATTTTTCATTTACAATATAAATTAAGTTCATTATATCTTCAACAGTATAATCTTTCTCACTTAGTTCGCGAATTGCTTCTGCTCTTTCTCTAACCGAATCTTTATCCATATCAAATGAATCAATTAAAGTTAAATCTTTAAATTCTGCATATTTATCTTCGTCATCTGCACTTGATGAGTATGAATTACCTGCTATGATATTATTTTTACTATTTAAATAACTTGCAACTCCTGCTGCTCCAGATCCAGCCATAACAGCTGATAATAAAACAGCTAAAGTTTTTTTAGACACTTTACTTGCCTTTTCTTGATTTTTAAATACGTTGTACATTCAAATCAGTCCCCCTTTTGTTTGAATGTCCAATATACTATCACTATTTCATTAAAATGTCAATAGTTTTTTAAAAGTTTTTTAATTAAGAAATTATGTATATAGAATATAAAAATAGTATAATAGTTCCTACTAAAGATGGGTATTTTCCGTACTTATCTGATATCTTTTTACCTAGCATAAATCCTAAGTTAGTAATGGAAGAACTTATAATACAAAATATTAGTGATGAAAGAATGATATTATCAGATAAATAACTAAGTCCTAAACCAACAGAAAAACTATCTAAACTTACTGAAAAGGCAAATAATATAACACCTACGACATTTAAATTAATTAACTTTTTATCCTTTTCAAAAAAACTTAAAAGCATGTTTATAGATAAAATTAAAAATACTACAAACATTACATACTTAGGACTTATACTAACATTTTCAAATATATAGCTTCCAAATAAATTGCCTAAAAGAGGCATAATAAAGTGAAATATACCAACCACAATAGATGTAATTATCGCTAATTTTTTTCTTATATTTAAAATACCATACGCAAATGATAATGCAAAAGCATCCATACTTAAGCTTAATGCAATTAAAATTATATTTATTATTTAAACCACCTCTTTAATATAATTTTATTACTGTTTATTTAAAAATATTTTTCTAATATTTCTTTTACAAATGATTTATAAGTTACGCCTGATGTATTTTGTTCTTCTGTCTCCATTACGCAAAGAGGAGGAAATAGAACACACCACCAATTATTACCTTCACCATTTCCTAAAGTAACAAGTAAAGACTCATATTTTCCTGCTTTATAAACTACTCCCTTATATGTTTTTTCAGGAAATTCATGCATTCCATAATCTATTGTGTAAGAATAATCCTTATCTTTCATTTCGTCTGATAAAACGTTATTAAACTCATCCATGTTTTCATTAATTATTTCCCTTGCATCTTTTATTGATGTAGTACTAGCTAGCAAATTATATAACTTTTTTTGCATTACATCACTAACTTCTTCTTTTATTTTCTGATCTTTTGGAGAATTACTATTTGCTAAAACCCTAAATCTAATTGCAGAATCTGGTATTCTAACACTTTCTTTTTTATTGTTTGTGTTAATAACATATGAAACACTTAAGATAGCTAATAATATTAAAACAACTTTTTTCATATAAAAAATCACCCTCTATTAATTAGTGAGTGATTATTAATAATTATATACAAAAAACATTCTATCATTATCAGACAAATCTTTTTTTACTTCTACCTTTACATCCTTAAAATACATTTTTACGATGTTTTTTATGTCATTTGCCTGTGTATTTCCTATTTCAAATGCAATCAAAAACTTATCATTTAAAATTTCTTTTGCTGTGGATAAGATTTTTTTATAATATTCTAACCCGTTATCCTGTGCATAAAGTGCTAAATATGGTTCATTATTCTTAACTATGACTTCTATTTCTTCATCTATTTTAATATAAGGAGGATTACTAACTATAATATCAACCTTAATATTATTATTTATATATGGTTTTAACATATCTCCTTCATAAAAAGTAACGTCCGCCTCCGTTTTAGTGCAATTCTTCTTTGCAACATCAAGTGCATCACGGCTTATATCTGATGCATATACATGGCTTTTAAGTTCTTTTGATAAGGTAATTGCTATAGCACCACTTCCAGTTCCTACATCTATTATAACTGGGTTATTAAAGTTTTTTGATCTATTTATAACTTCATAAACTAATTCTTCTGTTTCACGCCTTGGTATAAGAACATTTTTATTTACATCTAACTCATATCCATAAAAATCAACATTACCAACTATGTATTGTACAGGTTCATTATTATCTAGTCTTTTTATAGCATCTTCTATGTTACCATTATAATACTTTTTTAAATACTCTATATTATAATCTCTTTCCATAATAATCCTCATCCTTTCTATATGATTCTTGATATTTATCCGTTTCATACATACCATTATTTTTATTGTATTTTTTACTATTTATAAGAAGTATAGGTAAATTATTATTTACTGAGCATATATAGGATTCTTCATTTATATTATCAAAGCATACTAAATAACTTGGCTTTATAGGTTCTCTTTTTGTATCATATAATATTTCATTACAAGATTTTGTTTCTTTTAATAAATCATGTACATCATATATTTTATTTACTCTGTCAGTTCCATACTTTCCGCTAGTAAATGAATCAGTATTAAAAGAATGTATTATTTTATCACTTGATATGTTATCAAATCCAAATATAATACCATCTGGATTAAATACACCTATATGATCACTACCTATTATGCTAAGAGAAATAGTATCCTTAAATTTTTGATTCAAAGTTCCACAATGTACGCAAGATATAAAATCTTCTCCATCTAGTTTATATACAGGAACTTGTGAAATAGACTTTTCTTTATCATATAGCTCTTTTCTTTCATTTAAATTAATTAAATTATCTTGAATAGTTTTATAACTTAAATCTCTAGCTGTTCTAAAATCTTCATAATATTTATTAGCAGCACTATTTCCAATTGATTTCTTTAACATCATTAATTGTTCTACCACGTTTAACTTATCAAAATTAAGTATTTTATTATATAAATTTCTCATTTCTTCATTTAAATAAGGCTGTTTATCATCAAACTCAGTAATGTTTTTCAAGTTTATAAGTACATTATATGTATAATCCTCAAACAAATTATCACACACGTATTCAAAACGTCTTAAGGCGCTTATTTTAGCTAAATCACTATATGTAATATCTTTTTTTCTAAGTAATTCCATCGGAATTTGGTTTATGTTAGTGCTATTAATACCTTTTTCTAACGTGTTTTTATATAAATTTATGTATTCGTTAAACACACAATTAGAATCTAGGTTGGATACTTTTGCATTTAAGTATTTTACTCTATTTTTGTTTATCTTACTTACTAATTCATAATTATTAACGGATAAATTATTAATAATGTTCCTATATACATTTGGATCTTCCATATTAGCTACTTTTTTAATAAAATTATTATCATTTAATAATTCATCTTCTACCGAAACATTTTTTATTGTTGAAGAAAAGTTAGCAAGTTTATCGTTACTATAATTATTTATTATCTTCCTAACAGTATCATAACTTAATAAATGTTTAATAATAGATGGTTTAAATCTATTAACTATTCCATTAAATAAATCATTTTTGCTTAAAATTAATACGTTTTCATATGTTAATAATTTTTTTAAAACGTCATCAGAAAAGTATGTTATTAAATCTATTTTATTTTGATTATTTTTCAAAATAAAATTAAATACTTGTGTAGCTAGCTCAAAATCAAAATAACCATAATCACTATTGTTATATGGTTTTATAACAAAGTTCATAACTTTTTCACTCACATTTTTAAGACAAGCGGGATATGACTGCATTATAGTATTAAATTTATATATAGCTTTATCATCTTTATCAATTATTTCTTCAAGATATTTATTATTAAGTAATATTGATTTTGATTTTTCATCTAAGTCCTGAACTAACCATATAAAAGCATAATGATTTTCATTTTGTAATAAGTAATTTCTAAGTCCATCATTATTTAGTAATTCATCATTTTTATTTTTAATAACATAATCTTTTAACAATTCACCTTTGTAATTATAAAAATTCATAATACTTTAACCTCTTTATTAATTATATCACAAAAAAAGCTGAATTACTCTCCAGCTAATTTTCTCTTTTGATCTTCAGTAATTAATGCTTCAATTATTTCATCTAACTTACCATTCATTACTCTATCAAGTGAATTTATCGTAAATCCTATACGGTGATCAGTTACCCTGTTTTGTGGATAATTATAAGTTCTTATCTTTTCAGATCTATCACCAGTACCTATTTTACTTCTTCTTTCAGCGCCAATTTCTTTTTCTTGCTCTCTCATTTTTAAATCATAAACTCTTGATTGTAAAATTTTCATAGCAATTTCCTTATTCTTTATTTGTGATCTTTCTGTCTGAGAATAAACTATTATACCTGTAGGTATATGTGTTAATCTTACAGCACTATCAGTTGTATTAACTCCTTGACCACCATTTCCTGATGCCCTTGTAATATCTACCCTAACATCATTCATATCAAGTTTAAAATCAACATCATCTATCTCAGGCATTACAAGCACTGTTGCAGTCGATGTATGAACTCTTCCTTGTGATTCTGTTGATGGTACTCTTTGGACTCTGTGTGCGCCTGATTCATACTTTAATTTTGAATATGCACCCTTACCTTTTACCATGAAAGATACTTCAGAAAAACCACCACTAGCACTTGGTGTACTATTTAAGTTTTCTACCTTAAAGCCTTCTTTTTCAGCATACTTAATATACATATCATATAAGTCTCCAGCAAAAATATTAGCTTCATCTCCTCCAGCAGCACCCCTTATTTCAATAATAATATTTTTATCATCATTAGGATCCTTTGGAAGAAGTAATATCTCAAGTTGTTTTTCTAACTCTTTTTGTTTTTCTAGTTGTTTTTCTTCTTCAGCCTTAGCAAATTCTCCAAGTTCTGGATCATTTACTAATTCTTTAGCTTCTTTATAATCTTCTTTAGCTTTTAAATACTCATTATAACATTGTAATATTTCAGATAAATCAGATTGTTCTTTAGATAATTTAGTTGTTTTTGCAATATCACTTATTACTTCTGGTTTAGTAAGTTCATTAGTAATAAACTCACTTCTTTTTTTTATATCTTCTAATCTTTCAAACATGTTATTCTTCTTCTAACTCTTCTTCAGTTAATATTGCTAAATCACTTAAGTCATCATCATCGTCATCATATTCTTCTTCATTACCAATTACAGCTTCATCTTCTGTTTCAACCTCTTCTTTTTCAGATTCTTCTGTATCAGTTGACTCGTCTTCTTCATCTTCTTCATCTACTATTTTTGCAACTGAGTGAAACTCTTTTAAATCCCATTCTGCATTATCAAGCAAAACAAATCTCTTATCAGTAGTTAATGTTGTATAAAAGTCTCCTATCATTTCAAACATAGCATCTTCATTTATTTCTAACAAAGAACACACTTCTTTAAATAACACTGGTGTTGTCTTTGGTTTTTTATCTAATTTTAACAATTCATATGCTATATCAGCATAAGATAATAATTCTAATTCCTCTAAAGGCATTTGTCTAACATTCATTATTTATTCCTCCTACATTTTTTCTGGTGCATCAACACCTATTAATTTTAAAGCATTAGTTATAGTTATACCAACAGTTTTAATTAATCCTAAACGTTCTTTAGACATTTGTATATCATCAGTTAATATTTTATGTTTACCATAATAATTATGGAACATACTAGCTAATTCATATACATAATTAGTGATTAAATGTGGCTCTTTTTTTAATGCAGCACTTTGAGTAACTTCATTAAATTCATATACCTTAAGTAATAATGATTTTGAATCTTCATCTAACATATTCTTAATATTTGTTTCAATACTTATGTTTTTACTTTCCGCATCTCTTAGAATAGAACATATTCTAGCATTTGCATATCCAACATAAAAGAAAGGATTTTCACTTGATTTCTTTAATGCTAAATTAATATCAAAATCCATTTGCCCGTCTAAGCTTCTTGTTGCAAAGAAATATCTAGCAGCATCTTTTCCAATCTCATCTACAAGTTCAGAAATAGTAATATTACCGCCAGTTCTTTTGCTCATTTTAACGATTTCACCATCACGAAGAAGTCTTACCATTTGAAGTAATCTTACCTCTAACTTATCTTTATTATATCCTAAAGCTTCAATACTTGCCTTTAATCTAGATACATAACTATGATGATCTGCACCAAAAACATCAACTAAGTAGTCAAATCCACGATCAAACTTATCTAAATGATATGCTATATCTGGAACTAAATATGTATAACTACCATCTGTTTTTATAAGAACTCTATCTTTATCATCACCATAAACAGTTGTCTTAAGCCATGTTGCGTCTTCTTTCTTATATACTAAACCTTTTTCATTTAGTATTTTCAAAGACTCCTCAATTCTTCCTTTAGCACGAATGCTTTTTTCACTTGTCCATACATCAAAAGTAACACCAAAGTCAGATAAATCTTTTTTTATTATACCTAATAAATAGTCAACTGCTACCTTTTTAAAATATTCTAAGTCTTCATCTAGCTTTGTATCTTTATATTCATCATAAATATTTTTAGCTATATCAACTATTTCAGAGCCATAATAACCATCTTCTGGCATGTTTTCTTCTAGTCCACATAAACCTTTATATCTTTCTTTTAAAGAAACTCCTAGGTTGATTATTTGGTTTCCTGCATCATTTATATAATATTCTTTTGTAACATCATATCCCGCAAAAGACATAATATTAGCAAGATTAGATCCATATGCAGCACCACGCGCTGTACCTAAATGAAGAATACCTGTTGGATTAGCACTAACAAATTCTATATCTATTTTCTTATTATTTCCTATGTTTGATTTACCATAAGAATTATCTTGTTTTATTACATCAGATATTCCGCTAAAAACATATTCATCTTTTAAATAAATATTAATAAAACCTGGTCCAGCTATCTCAACATTTTTTATTTCATCAGTGTTTTTTGAAATAACTTCTGTTATTTTAGATGCTATAGCTCTTGGGTTATCTTTAAGTATTCTTGTAAGCTGCATTGCTATATTACTTGAAAAATCACCCTGCTCTCTTTTTTTAGGAACCTCAACTACTATGTTTTCCTCATCAAAATCAATAGATAATGTTTTAAGCGCATTAGCAATTATTTCTTTTATCTTTTGTTTTAGATTCATTATAAATCGCTCCATTCTAATTCATACTTAAATCTATCACTAAACTCACCATTCATGTATAAATCATATTCTATTATTATATTATTATCATTTATAACAAGTTCTTTAGTTATGGATTCAAGCTTTACTTCTATCCCCATATCTTTAATAACGTATTTTGTTATTATTGACTTATTCTTTTCAAACTCCAAGTATATTTTCATATCTTTGTTTTCTCTCTCAAAAAAAACCTTATTATTTAAAAAAGTTATTTTTATAATAACACCATCATGATTATATGTAATTGTATTATCTTTTAAAATTCCTTTTTTCCCTTTTAATACATCAGTTTCTTTTGTTGACTTTATATTATGATTAATTATAACTTTAGACATAAAAACACCCTTAAAATTTTTCTAGTGTCAATATAGCATAGATAAGAAAAAAGGTCAACATCTAAATTTGGTTTTATACATTATAAATTATTTTTTTATAAGTGACTTTTTTATAATATTTTATTTATTTTTACCAATAATAAAATTAGAAAGAAGGTGATTTTATAAAAAAAGTTAATAAAATTTGCTTAATAATCACCTTTATGATGTTATTATTTTGCTCTATTTTTAGTATAGCTTTTGTGGTTGCTAAATATAACAATCCAATCAATATTAAATCATCTAATAATATATACATGTACGATGGTGAAAATAAAAGTTTTTATGAAGGTAACAATGGTACTAAAAAATGGGTAAGTATTAAAAATATATCAAAAGATTTAATTAATGCAACAATATATTCAGAAGATAAGAACTTTTATGAACATACTGGATTTGATATACCTAGAATATTTAAATCTGCGTTTATTAATATTAAATCAAAAGATTTAAAAGAAGGTGCATCTACTATAACACAGCAATATGCTAGAAACTTATTTTTAACCTTTGATAAAACTTGGGAAAGAAAAATGAAAGAAGCCTGGTATGCATTTAAACTTGAAACCGAGTATTCAAAAGACGAAATACTAGAAGGATATTTAAATACAATAAACTATGGAAACGGAATTTTAGGTATAGAAAATGCTTCACTTTATTATTTTAATAAGTCTGCTAAAGATTTAAATTTAGCAGAAGCATCCATGTTAGCTGGTATTCCAAAGTCACCTAATAATTATTCACCGCTTAACAATGAAACAAAGGCAAAAGAAAGACAAAAAAATATTCTTAACATACTATTAAATAATAAGGTAATAACTAAAAAAGAATATAATAATGCTTATAATACAAAATTAACATATTATGGTAAAAAGAAGAATTTAAATCTTAGTACACTTATGTATTATCAAGATGCTATAATTAAAGAACTTAATGAATTAAAAGTAGTTAGTGAAGATACAATAAGAAAAAAAGGTTTAAAAATATATACAACGTTAGATATTAAAGCTCAATCTGCCTTAGAAGATGCTATTAATAAAAATCTAGAAAATAAAAAAGAAATGCAAACAGCAGGTCTAGTAATGAATCCTAAAAACGGAAATATACTTGCATTAGCTGGAGGTAAAGATTATTCAAAGTCTCAGTATAATAGAGCTGTAAGTGCTAAAAGACAGGTAGGATCAGCTATGAAACCAATACTATATTATTCTGCCTTGGAAAATGGTCTTACATCTTCTACTACTTTTCTATCTAAACCAACTACATTTACATTAGATAATGGAACAACATATTCTCCAAAAAACTTCAGTAACATATATCCAAATAGCGAAATTACAATGGCACTTGCTATATGTTATTCTGATAATATTTATGCTATTAAAACACATCTGTTTCTAGGAGAAAACACTTTAGTTAAGCAAGCTAAAAAGATGGGCATAACGAGTAAATTAGATGCTAATGCATCTCTTCCTCTTGGAACAAATGAAATAAGTTTAAATGAGTTTGTTAGTGCTTATTCTATGCTTGCAAACACCGGGTATAGTGTTAAAGGACACTTAATAACTAAAATAGAGGATATAAAAGGCAACTTAATATATGAATACAAGTATAAAAAGAAAAGAGTATTAAATAAATCTTATACATATATACTATCAGAACTACTTTCTAATACAACAGATAGAAAACTTAAAAGTTATACTTCTCCAACCGCTGCTTCAATATCTTTAAAATTAACAAAAAAATATGCTGTTAAAACAGGTACTACGGACTATGATTTATGGACTGTTGGATATAATCCAGACGTCGTAGTTGGAATTTGGACAGGATATGATGATAATAGAAAATTAAAAAAAGAGTATAAATATTCTAAAAACATATGGGCAGATACCATTGAAACTTACTTAAGAGAAAAAAAGGAAAAATGGTATGAGAAACCTGATAATGTTAATGGTGTTTTAACTGATTTAAATACAGGAAAAGTTGCAACTAATTCTTCTAAACTTAAAAAAATATTATACTATATAAAAGGAACAGAACCAGATAACATGAATTCTAAAAAAGAAAAAACGGCTAACAATAATTAGTCGTTTTCTTTCTTTTCTTTATCTGCTTCTTTTGATAAAGCCTTTTTCAACTCTTCCTTATTCATTGAAGAGTATCCTTTTATGTCCTCTTCCTTAGCCATTTCCTTTAGCTTAGATAAAGATATATCATCTAACATATCTTCTTTAGGCATTTGACCTGTTTGTGCTAAACTATCTATCTGCTCTTTAGTAAGAGTTTCATGCTCTAATAATGAATTTGCTATTAAATCAAGTAAATCCCTGTTTTTTTCAATTATTTTCTTAGCCTTAGCATAACAATCATTCATCATTTTTCTTACTTCATTATCAACTTCTAATGCTACTTGTTCTGAGAAATTTCTATTTTTATTATAATCTCTTCCTAAGAAAGCACTACCTTCAGGAGTTTCTAATTGAACTGGTCCAAGACTTGACATACCATACTCTGTTACCATGCTTCTTGCTATCTTTGTAGCCTTAGAAAAGTCATTATGAGCACCAGTTGTTATTTCACCAAAAACAACTTCTTCTGCTACACGTCCACCAAGTAATCCCATTATTTGTTCTAATAATTCTGTTTTAGTCGCAGTATACTTTTCTTCTTTAGGAAGCATTAAATTATATCCACCAGCCTCACCACGAGGAATGATAGTTACTTTTTGAACATCATTTGCATTGTCTAATTTTATACCTAATACAGCATGACCAGCTTCATGATATGCTACTAATTTCTTTTCATTTGGAGTATATTTTTTAGTTACTTTAGCTGGTCCCATAATAACTCTATCTATTGCTTCATCTATTTCAGACATAGTTATAGCTGACTTTTCTCTTCTTACTGCTAAAAGTGCTGCTTCGTTAAGTAAATTTTCTAAATCTGCTCCAGAAAAACCTACAGTACGTTTTGCAATACTATCTAAATGTACGTTTTTAGATAATACTTTATTTCTAGCATGTACTTTTAATATTTCTTCCCTAGCCTTTTGTTCAGGTAAAGCTACCGTAACTTGTCTATCAAATCTACCTGGTCTTAAAAGTGCTGGATCAAGTACATCAGGTCTATTAGTTGCTGCTATTATAATAATTCCTTCATTTGCACCAAAACCATCCATTTCAGTTAATAATTGATTTAATGTTTGTTCTCTTTCATCATGGCCACCGCCTATTCCTGTACCACGTTGACGTCCAACAGCATCTATCTCATCAATAAATATTAAACATGGAGCATTTTGTTTAGCTTGTTTAAACATATCTCTAACACGTGATGCACCTACACCAACATATAATTCTACAAAATCAGAACCTGATATGAAGTAAAACGGTGCATTAGCTTCACCTGCTACAGCTTTTGCAAGTAATGTTTTACCAGTTCCTGGAGGACCTACAAGTAAAACACCTTTTGGTATTCTTGCACCTAACTTAGTAAATTTCTTAGGATTTTTTAAGAAATCTATTAATTCTTGTAATTCTTCCTTTTCCTCTGGTAAACCAGCTACATCCTTAAATGTTACTTTTCCTCTATCTGGATTTAATTTAGCTCTACTTCTTCCAAAATCCATAGATCCTTTTTGTCCACCTAATTGCTTAGTAAAGAACCAAAAAGCAACACCTATCAATAATAAATAAGGAGCTACATTAACTAGGAAAACAAACCATGTACTAGATGATGGATCAGACTTAGAAACTATCTTAAAATCCTTCTTTTCACTAGCATTAACTATTTTCTTTATAACTGTATCAGATAAAGGAGTTTTAACCACAAATGTTTCTCCTTTTTTAGCATCTCTTAACTTACCAGTTATTTGATAAGTATATGCATCAGTTGATGGAGTTATAACAACTTCTTTTATATTATTTTTATTTAATGCCTTATTAAATTGGTTATACGTCAATTGTTTAGTATTATTATTTGATGTACTATAAAAAAACATTATAGCAATTCCAATAACCAATAATAAAACATAAGGAAACATACCTTTTTTCATTTCTTGATTATTTTTTTGTATCATATTAATCCTCCTTGCAATACTTTAATATTATATCATACTTTCCTTCTTTTGACCTATCATATTTAGTTTTCTTAAGTCCTGGTAACCAAACTATATTACCTAAACTGTCAACAACTACAGGATAAATCTCTCTTTCATATTTATCTATTTTTTCATCTATAAATATATCCTTTAATTTTCTAGCTCCATTCATATTTAAAATACTAATTTTATCCCCAGGAACCCTATTTCTTACGTATAATGGTAATTTTATAGAAGAAGAATCAAGTAAAGTTATATAATTAGAATTATTTTCTACGTTATTTATCTTTTTAATTACATAATTATTAGGCAACTTTAAATAGTCATCAAACAAAAAGCAATAACTATTATATTTATTATCACTGTCGATATATATCAAATCATAAGACTTTATTATTTTTTTATTTAATGGTAAAGAAATACTAGCATTTGATTTACCAGAAGAAATTAAATCAAGTATTAATTCTGTATGACTTTTGTTTATTAATTTTATATTTTCTTTATACGTATTATACAAATATTTTTCAATTACTTTTTTTATAATTAACCTATTCTCTTTTTTTAATAAATTAACATTTATTTTATTGTTTTTAACAACACTTTGATAAGCCTTACATGCTATATTATTTACGTAATCATCATATTCTTTCAACATACTCGAAAACATTAAAAACTTTTCATGAACCTTAGCGTTTTCCTTCTTTAAAAAGGGTAATATATTATTTCTAAATCTATTTCTCATCTGATCATCAGAAAAGTTAGTATTATCAACAGCATAAGGTGTTTTTTTACTAGCACATAAACCCATTATTTCATCTTTTGTAAGATATAAAAGAGGTCTTACTAGTTTGTAATCTTTTCTATCACTAATTAATTGAATAGCAGAATATCCAGAAACACTAGATCCTCTTGTTAATCTCATCATTACAGTTTCAATTAAATCATCACCATGATGTGCTGTAAAAAGATATTTTGAATGATATTTCTTAATTATTTTACTAAAAAATTTATATCTAATATCTCTAGCTTCTTCTTCAGTAAATTTATCATTCTTATACTTATTAATTTTCATAAATTCAAATATAATGTTATTTTCTTTACAATATTTTTCTAGTTCTTCTGCCTCTTTATCACTTTCTACCCTATGATTATGATGTACATGACAACATATTATCTTATTATTTTTAAATTTTGATTTTAATAAACTTAATAAAAACATAGAATCAGGGCCATAAG
>CAVAWS010000063.1:0-36984 GCA_963592455.1 Paratractidigestivibacter sp.
GATTATGTTATAAGTCAGATAGATGAAAAACTTGATAACGTTGTATTTATATTATGGGGAAGACAAGCTAGAGATAAAAAGAAGATTATGAGAAATAAAAATAATTACATTATAGAGTCAGCTCATCCATCACCACTTTCCGCATATCATGGCTTTTTTGGAAGTAAACCTTTTAGTAAAACAAATAATTATTTAGAAGCACATAATAAAAAGAAAATTAATTGGTAATTTTCTTTTTTTATTCATCAAAAAACTCTAATTTTTTTCTTCTTGCAAATAAGTTAGTAAGTATGATAGGAAATGATGATATGTACTTATTATACTTTTCTGCATACTTATTGTAATATTTTTTATAAGTTTCTAATTGATCAGATGTTTCATCTAATGAGAAAGCAATTTTATTTACTTCTTCATTTTCCTTTAATTCTTCAAATTTATCAAAAATTAGATAAAATTCTTTTTTGTATAATAATAATTTTTTGTCTAATTCAAACATATCATTCTTTTCCTTTGAAAGTTTATCTAAGTTTTCAAATACTTTTTTCTTTGTTTTAACTATCTCTTTAATTTTTATCTCAGCATCTTTTAAAATTTCTCTTCTTTTAATTAAAGTTTCATTAATTTTTTCTTCTATAGTATCTATTTTTATTTCTATAAAATTTAGTTTATCCTTTCTTATTAAATAGAATAATATAATAAAAAATATAATTGGAATAACAAGAAATACAACCATTATCATCTACCTCTATTCTTGGTAAAATTATAGCAAAAAAAGAAGGTCATTACAAGACCTTGCTAATTTTAATTTGGTAAATAAAATTCTTTGTTATAATTTATTTTTTCATCAAAATCAACATAATTTAAATATATCATAAGTAATAAATACCACTTTCCAGTATTAGGATCACTTATTATAATATGATCTCTTCCTGCAGCTTCAATTATTCCAGTAAAGGTTTTATCTCTCCACTCAACAGAGTCTGGAAACGAAAAGTAGAAAGTAGCTAGTTTACCTCTGTTTAACCTTAATATGTTTTCAATATATGATTGTTCTATATCTAACATATCATTTTGGTTATTGTAATTTTGCTGCAAGTTATTTACGCCCATATTTCCAGTTAAGTTTTTATTTTGATTCATCCCAGGATATGAGGGATTAGTATAATAATTTGTATTCATTTTTTTATTCTCCTTTATTTGATCATTAAAATATATGATATAAATTTATAAATTATGTGTTATAATTGGTAAGGCGAGGTGAAAAGTATGAAAGTAAATATTGGTGTATCTGCAAGACACGTACATTTATCTAGAAATGATTTAGACATATTATTTGGCAAGGACTATGAGTTAACAGAAAAAGCTCCTTTATCACAACCAGGTCAATTTGCTTGTAATGAACAAGTAACAATAGAAGGAGAAAAAGGAAGTATTGAAAGAGTAAGAATTTTAGGACCTTTAAGAAGTAAAACGCAAGTTGAAATATCAAAAACTGATTCTTTTAAATTAGGTGTTAAACCTCCAGTTAGAAATTCTGGTGACTTAGATGGTGCATCTTCAATAACTATTATTGGACCTAAGGGCAAAGTTACAGTAGATGCTGCTATAATAGCTTCAAGACACGTACATGCTACAAAAGAAGATGCTAAAAAATATGGGTTTGAAGGAAAAGAATTTGTTTCATTAAAAGTTGGCGGAGAAAAACCAGGTATTTTAGAAAATGTATATGTTAGAATAAGTGATTCATTTGTTTATGAAGTTCATTTAGATACAGATGATGCAAATGCATTTTTAATTAAAAATGGTGATGAGGCTGAATTAATAGTTAAATAAATAAAAGAAACTTTAAAAGAGTTTCTTTTTATTATATAATGTTTATGTGGTGATATTATGTTTAAAGTTGGTAATATAAAGATAAAAAATAGAGTTGTTTTAGCACCCATGGCAGGTGTTTGTAATAGTGCTTTTAGAAGAATAATTAAAGAGATGGGAGCAGGGCTATTATTTGCTGAAATGGTAAGTGATAAAGCAATTGTTTATGATAACGAAAAAACACATGACATGCTTTATATGACAGAAGAAGAAAGACCTATTGCACAGCAGATATTTGGTAGTGATAAAGAAAGTTTTGTTGAAGCTGCTAAAATAATTGAAAAGAAGATGAAACCAGATATTATTGATATTAATATGGGATGTCCAGTACCTAAGGTGGCTTTAAGATCACAAGCTGGGTCTGCGTTACTTAAAAACCCAGAAAAAGTTTATGAAATAGTAAAGGCTGTTGTAGAAAGTGTAAGTGTACCAGTTTCCGTAAAAATACGTAGTGGTTGGGATAGTAATAGTATAAATGCTGTTTTAATAGCAACCATGTGTGAAAAAGCTGGAGCATCATTAATTACTGTTCATCCAAGGACAAGAGCACAAGGTTATAGTGGTAAGGCCGATTGGAGTATAATAAAGAAAGTAAAAGAAAGTGTTAACATACCAGTTATAGGAAATGGTGATATATTAAGTCCTTTTGATGCTAAAAAAATGATTGATGAAACTGGTTGTGATGCTGTAATGATAGGAAGAGGAACTCTTGGTAATCCATATCTTATAAAACAAATTGTCTATTATCTTGATAAAGGAATAGTATTAGAGGATCAAAGTCCAGTTGAAAAAATGAACCTTTGTTTAAAACATTTTGATTACTTATTAAAAATAAAACCAGAAAAAACCGCTGTTTTAGAAATGCGCACACATGGAGCTTGGTATTTAAAAGGTCTTCCTGGTGGAGTTAGTGTAAAAAAAAGGTTATATGAAATTAAAACAAAGGATGATTTTATAAAAACAATTAACAAATATATAGAAAAATTAAAGAAAAATATGATATAATTTAATTGTAGAACAAAATTATGCAAGGTGCGTTATTAGCATATTTGTTCAAAAAAATTATGGGAGGATGAAATGAAAAAATATAATTTATTAAAAGTGTTAGCAATAACTATTTTAATTGCAGTTATAGTTACATTTATCATTCCAGGATCTAGTGCAGATTATTCTGGTAATGTAACAGAAACTGGTATTGCATCCGTTGGTATTTGGGCTTTATTTTCAAATATTAATGTATCATTATCATATTTTAGTTCTATTGCAGTTTATATAATAGCAATTGCTATATTTTATGCAGTTCTTAGTAATTTGAAATCATATCCTGCTTTAGTAAAAAAGGCAGCAGAAAAATTTGAAGGACGTGAGTCATTATTAGTAGGAATATCATCAATCTTATTTGGATTAGCAGCATTATTTGTTAGTGATGCAATGATACTACTTTTATTTGTTCCGTTTGTATATCAAATTATGAAAGAATTAAATATTGATAAAAAAGCTATTTTAGCATCAACAATTATTGCATCTTTAATAGGAGCTATGTTTAGTATATATGATTCTACTTTATTTAGCATATTTAGTTTAAGTTTAAATACATTACTTTTAGTTAAAATAGTAGTATTTGTATTATCTATTTGTGTATTAATTTTCTTTATCGCACCAAATTGTAAAAAAGAAGAAAATATAGTTTCTGTTAAAGAAAAAGAAGAAAAATCTTCTAAAAAAACTGAAAATGTTAAAAAAGTAACAGAAAAGAAAGCTACTAAAGAAGAAAAAATTAAGAAGCAACCTGCTAAAAAGGCATCAGCTAAAAAGAGTGCTTCAAAGAAAGCAGAAACAAAGAAGGTAGCTAAGAAAGCGGCTCCTAAGAAGAGCGCATCATCTTCAAAATCAGGAAAGAAGGTGACTAAATAATGGTAATATTAGGTATAGTTCTAGTATTAATTATAATAGTTTCATTATGGAAAATATTTGTTAAAAATAATAAGCATGGATGGGCATCAATAATTCCTATCTATAGATCAATTGTTATATTAAAAATTGCAGAATTACCTTTATGGTATGTTGTAATGTTATTTATTCCATTAGTAAATTTAGTGTTCTTATTTATAATTATGATTAACTTTGCTAAGAAGCTTGGTAAAACATCATCATTTGGTGTTGGGTTAGTATTATTACCATATATTTTCTTACCAATTTTAGATAATTCTATTAAAGAAGAAGAAAAAGTAGATAACAGAAAAGAAAAACCAGTATTAGCATTAGTTTTATACATACTTTTAATAGTATTTGTATTATTTGCTAGTATTCCATGGGAGTCATTATTTAGCAAATTTACTGCATTTAGTGATTTTAATACTTGGTTATCAAAATTAGCTATTGGGGACTTTAAAGTATTTAGCAATCTAATTGCTGCACCAGTAGTAACAGATGCTACAACAGGATCTAGTGGTGTTATCTCAGTGCTTGGTAATTGGACTATGAGTGATGTAGCTATTTTACTTCTAATAATTAGTATTGTAATAGTTATATTCAATAGAAAATACATTAAATTAGATAAATATATCGAAAGTATTACTAGTGGTATTAAAAAGGCATTACCAGTTGCAGTAACCGCTATGTTAATAAGTTTAGTAGCAATTATATTTATTACATCTGGTGTTAATGTTACTATAGTAAATCATATTACATCATTAACTAGCAAGTTAGGTGTTATAGTATCTTCTACTTTAGGAAGCATAGTAGGAAGTGTTACAACAGCAGATTTCTATTATTACTTATCTACATTATACGCAGTATTCCAAGGTGTAGCAGGTGGAAGTGATTTATATGGTGTTACATCATTTATTGTACAATCAGTATATTACTTAATGATGTTTATCGCACCAACTTCAGTAGCATTAATAGTTGGATTATACTCATTAGATATTCCATATGGAAAATGGTTTAAATACATTTGGAAAGTATTATTATCGTTATTAATAATAGTATTAGTTGCAGCAGTTATTATATATGTTGCATTATAATAAATGAGTTTGTAAAAGCTTAAGTGAAAACTTGAGCTTTTTTTGTTTAAAATAAAAATAAAACTATCATAATAATCATAGAATATAGAGAAAAAGGTGATTATTTTATGTACGTTAATTTTAATGAAGATGCTAAGAAAGTTATAAAACATGCTAAGGGTGAAATGTTAAAACTAAATCATCCATATGTAGGTAGTGAACATATTATATTATCAATACTAAAAAATTGCGATGAGTTAGAAAACATATTTAAAAAGCAAAATATTACATATGATAAATTTAAACACAAATTAATTGATTTAGTAGGTACAGGTTCTAAAAAAAGTAAGTTTATCCTATATACACCACTACTTAGAAAAATAATAAGTAATTCCGTTATAGAAGCAAGAGAAGAAAATAAAAAAATAGTTGGACCTGAAAGAATTTTAATACAGATTTTAAATGAAGAAAAGGGCGTAGCATATACTGTTATGGCTGAGCTTAACATGAATTTTGAAAGTCTAAAAAGTGATGTTAGAAAATTATCTAGACAATCAAGGGGTAAAAAAGGTAAGCTGCTATTAGAAGAACTTGGAACAGACTTAGTTAGTGAAGCAAGAGAAAATAAACTAGATCCAGTAATAGGAAGAGATAAAGAAATAAATGATCTTATTAAAATTCTGGTAAGAAGAAAGAAGAATAATCCAATACTAATAGGCCCAGCTGGAGTAGGTAAAACCGCAATAGTAGAACAAATGGCGTATTTAATATCAAGAAAGAAAGTTCCAAAGTACTTGTTAGATAAAAGAATTATTTTTATTAATATATTTTCACTAGTTGCAGGGACAAAATACCGTGGTGAATTTGAGGAAAAAATGAAGACGATTATAAAGGAATTAGAAGATAATCCTGATATTATATTATTTATAGATGAGGTACATACAATAGTTGGAGCAGGAAGTGCAGAAGGTGCAATAGATGCTTCAAATATTTTTAAACCAGCTCTTGCAAGGGGAAATATAAAAATAATAGGAGCAACTACGACAGAAGAGTATTCTAAGTATATAAAGCAAGATGCAGCACTAAATAGAAGATTTCAAAAAATATACGTAGGAGAGCCAAGTAAAAAGGCGTTAAAGAACATATTATTAAACATAAAAAAAATATATGAAACTTATCATAATGTTATCTTAGAAGATGATTTAATAGATGTTATAATTGATTATTCAAGTAAGTATATAGAAGATAGATATGAACCGGATAGGTCTATTGATATTTTAGATGAAGTATGTAGTATGGTGTCTTTAAAAGAAACAAAACTTGATAAAGAAGTAAAAAGAATATCAAGTTTGAAAAGTAATCTAGTACTTAGAAAAAAACGTGCTTGTAAATATAATAATTATAAATTAGCTTGTAAGTTAAAAGAAGAAGAAAATAAATTAGATTATGAGTTAAAAAAATTAAATAAACCAATAAGAAAAGTTACGAAAGCTGATATAAAGAAAATAATAGAGGAAAAACATAATTGTAAGCTGCTAAACTATGATAATAATTATTATAAAAAGTTAGAAAAAAGTATGAAGGATAATATTTTAGGAAGAGATAATGAAATAGAAAAATTTATTTATTGTTTAAAAAAGTATAAATTAACTGATGATAAATTACCATTTAAAATATCCATAAATGGTAGTGATAATTATTCATTTGCAAAAGATATTTGTAAGTGTTTAAATAATAATATGATAGAGCTTGATTTAGAAAGTTTTGAAGGAGCTTACTCAGTAAATAAATTAATAGGTTATCTATCAGATGTAAAAAACGATTTATTTTCTAAAATAAAACTTAATCCATTTTCTATAATAATAATTAAAAATTATAATAAAGCATCATTCGAAGTATTAGGTATAATAGATGAAATATTAAAAGATGGCTATTCTTATGATGTGAAAGGAAACAAGGTAAGCTTTAAAAATACAATGATTTTTATGTTATCTAATAAGAAAAAGAGCAATATTGGATTCGGTAATAATAATTTTGAAGAATATGATTTATCTTTTAAATATGTAATTAATATGGATAGTATAAATGAAGAAAAGTTAGATAATATAATTGATGATAAAATAACTTTTTTAAAAAACAAGTATAGATTAAACATAAAATTATCTAATGAAACTAAGTATAAATTATTAAATAAATGTAAAAATGATTTATCAATGAGCAATATAAATGATAATTTAAATAAAATAGTAGAAGATAAAGTAGTAGACAATATAATTACATCAGATAAAGTCTTAGAAAACATAGTGATTTAATATTACTGGTTTTCTTTTTAATTTTATTGTATAATTATTTTTAGAAAGGTGTGATTTTATGCGATTATATAACACATTAACTAAAAAAGTTGAAGAATTTATTCCACATGAAGAAGGAAAAATAAAAATGTATACTTGTGGCCCTACTGTATATCATTATCAACATATTGGTAATTTAAGATCTTATATAGTAGAAGATGTGTTTGAAAAAACTTTTAAATACTTAGGCTATGAGGTTACAAGATGTATGAACATAACTGATGTTGGTCATTTAAAAAGTGATGGAGACACAGGTGAAGATAAAATGGTAATTGCAATGGAAAGAGAACATAAAACCTCAAAAGAAATTGCTAAGTTTTATACTGATGAGTTTAAGAAAGATTGTAAGCTAGTTAATGTTAGATGGCCTGATATGGTAAAAGAGGCAACTGGCGAGATAGATATGTATATTAAGATAATTCAAAAACTATTAGATACTGGTTATGCATATGAGAGCAATGGAAATATATATTTTGATACATCTAAAGACTCAAGTTATTATGAATTGTCTGGAAGAAATAAAGACGATTTAATAATAGGTAGTAGGGATGATGTAGAAGAAGATGAAAATAAAAAAAATCCTGCAGATTTTGTACTTTGGTTTACAAACTCTAAATTTGGTAATCAAGAATTGCAATGGGATAGTCCTTTTGGAAGAGGATTTCCAGGATGGCATATAGAGTGTTCAGGTATTTCTATTAAGTACTTAGGAGAATATCTTGATATTCACTTTGGCGCAGAAGATGCAATTTTTCCTCATCACACAAATGAAATAGCACAAAGTGAGGCATATCTTGGACATAAGTGGTGTAATTACTGGGTTCACTTATCATGGCTTTTAACTAATAATGTTAAGATGAGTAAAAGTTTAGGTCATGTTTTAACTGTATCTAAGCTAAAAGAGCAGGGATATAATCCTTTATCATATAGATACTTCATACTAAATTCTTATTATCATAAACAAGTTAATTTTACGTATGAGCTTCTTGACCAATCTCAAACAGCATACTTAAAATTATTAAATAAAATATCAAATATAAAAAATGAAGGTAGTATAGAAGAGGATAAATATAATAAATATAATGATAAGTTTAAAAGCTATTTATCTGATGACTTAAATACTTCTAATGCTTTAACATTATTATATGATTTATTAAAAGATAAGGATGTAAGTGGAGCAACTAAAATAAAGTTAATTAAGGATTTTGATAAGGTTTTATCATTAGATTTATTAGAGGAAAAAGAAGAAAATATCGATAGTGATCTTAAAATTTATGTAGAAGAGCAAATTAAGTTAAGAAATGAAGCTAAAAAAACTAAAAATTTTGAAGTTGCAGACAAAATAAGAAATGATTTGCTAGAAAAAGGTATTGAACTTAAGGATACAAGAGAAGGTACTATTTGGAATAAAAGGTAAATAATATGAAAAGCATTAAAGATATGTTTAAAAATAAAATAATTTCAAAGATAGAAAAATTAGGGTATACAGAAAAACAAGCTAATATCATATATGAAAAATATCAGTTTATAAGTTTTATGGATACCAGCTATAGTGAATCTGATTTAATAAAAATTGTGTCTTTTTTAAATACTTGTGATCCTCTTACTATTTCTTATATTGGTAATTTAAAACCAGAAAAGAGAATACTAATGGTTGATGTATATAACTCGCTTCTAGTTACTAATAAAATAAATGATCAAATATTTAGATTAATTTATGATATAGCATGCTCTTATGATGAAAAAGTTTTAAATGTAGCGATAAATAAAATATATAAAGATAAAGTTGATTATACATTTGTTGGCATTTTAAAAAAAGTAAAGGAAGAAAATTTAAGTTTATATGATTTAAATGATTTTAAAGATTTAAATAACAAAAAGAAAATTAAGTAGAATAAAAAACAGTTAAATATTACATACTAAAAACGGTGATGTTTATGTATTATTTGAACTGTTTTTTTATTTATTCAATTTTAGGTCATGTACTTGAAACCATAATTTCACTTGTAACTAAAAATGGTTTTAAAAGTGGTTTTTTATATGGTTGGTGGACTCCGGTTTACGGGATAGGTGCAATAACGATTCTATTTATATCAAAGTATTTATTTAAGAATCTTCATATGCCTAGAATATGGGAAACAGTAATTATGTTTTTTGTTGTTGCAATTGTTTTATCAACACTAGAAGCACTTGGAGGAGTTTTAATAGAAAAAATATTTAACGTGGTATTTTGGGATTACTCTAGTCAAAAATTTCATATAGGACATTACATTTCTCTTGAAATGACTCTTGTTTGGGGAATTGCAAGTGTTGTATTTGTGTATATTATTCATCCATTACTAGATAAAATAATAAAAAAGGTGCCTCTTTGGTTAACCATTTTGTTAACTGTACTATTTTTATTTGATATAACAAAGACCTTTATAGATAAAAAACCATTGACACATAAGTAATTTTGTGCTAGTATAAATGACAATTCAATTAGAGGGGGAATTTTGATATGGAAAAGAAAAAAAGAAATGCTTTGTTTGAAGATACTATACTAGATGGTGTAGATTGTATTATGGTGGATGGAAATCCTCAGTTTGTTAAATTAATAGAAGAAAGAATTTCATCTTCTGGATGTTCGGGTGACCATTATAAAAACATTTTCAACAATGTTAAATATCATATACCAAGAACTAGCTACGACAATGTATGTTGTGAGTTAGCAGGTTATAGAAGCTTACCTAAAGATACAGAGTTTATTTCAATTCTTAAGTTTTTAACAAAAGAAGATGTAGTTGCATTAACAGATGGTAAATTTGAAGATGATATGGCAATAGATCTTAATAATAGAATGACAGAAAGATTATCAAAAAGATAAAAAACTTCCATTAACTTGGAAGTTTTTTATAATATTTTATCGACAAGCCCATACTCTAATGCTTCTTTAGCTGTTAAATAATGGTCTCTTTCTGTATCCTTTTCTATTTTTTTAATATCTTGTTTTGTTTTCTTTGCTAATAATTTATTAAGTTTATTTCTTAAATAAAGAATTCTATCAGCTACTATTTTAATTTCAGTAGCTTGTCCATTTACTCCTCCTAGTGGTTGATGTATCATAACCTCGCTATTTGGTAGAATAAATCTTTTTCCAGCATTTCCACTAGCAAGTAAAACTGAAGCCATAGATGCGGCCATACCTACACATATTGTTGATATAGGACTTTTAACAAAATTCATTGTATCATAAATTGCCATACCAGCAGTTATACTACCTCCAGGGCTATTTATATATATACTTATTTCAGCGTCTGATAAAGAATCTAAAAATAGTAGTTCACTTATTATTGTATTAGCATTATCATCATCAATTTCTCCACTTATAAATATTATTCTATCTTTAAGTAGTTTAGAATAAATATCATATGCTCTTTCACCTCTACTTGTTTTTTCTACAACACTTGGTATTAAATTCATATTTAATTTACCCTCCTAATAATATTATGTATAAAGTATTTATATTTATTATCAAAATATTGTGACTTTTTTATAATATTTTGTTATTATATTATTAGAATAAGAAGGTGTATATAATGGATGAAATAAAAATTAAATATAAGGGTGATGAAATAAGTGTCCAAAAGGGTACTACACTACTAGAATTATCAAAAAAATACAAAGATAATTATAAATATGATATATTATCTGGAAGCATAAATAACAGGTTATCAAATCTTAGTACAGAGCTAACAAAAAATTGTACAATTGATTTTTATGATGTATCAAGCTTACTTGGTAACAGGACATATGAAAGAGGTCTTTATTTTCTTTTATCAAAATCAGTTATGGATGTTTTAGGGTGCGATATAAAAATTATGCACGTAGTTGATAAGGGAATATACTGTCAAATACTTTTTAATAACAAAGTTACTGACGTCATAGTAGAAAAAATTAAACAAAAAATGCAAAGTTTAGTTGAAAAAGAGTTACCAATAGATAGAATAATGGTATCAAGATTAGATGCTATAGACTACTATGAAAAAATGAATCAATTTGATAAATCACAATCGTTAAGATACATAAGTAATTCGAGTATTAGTTTATATAGAATGGATGATACACTAGATTATTTCTATGGCGTTTTACCTAATAATACAAAACTTTTAAAAACGTTTGATATAAAAAACATTGGTGATAATAATATAATGTTGATGTTTCCTTATTATTATGACATAAATGCAGGCCTTAAATTTGATAGAAATGAAATGATAATTAGTTCTATAAAAGAAAATGATAAGTCACTTGAAAGTATGGGAATAAATACATCTGTTGACTTAAATAAATTAGTATCTAAGGGAGAGTATGCAGATATAATAAGAATTAGTGAATCAATGCAAAATAGCAAATTACTAGAGATAGTTAATAAGATAAATGATGATAAGAACATAAAAATGGTTTTAATAACAGGTCCATCTTCATCAGGCAAGACAACTATGTCTAAGAAATTAACACTATTTTTAAAGAGTAAGGGTTATGATCCAATTCCTATATCTGTAGATGATTTTTATAAAAATATAGAGGACAGAGTAAAAGATGAGAATGGTGAAATAGAAAGAGAAAGAATAAGTGCTTTTGATACGAATTTATTTAATACTAAGATGAGTGATTTGTTAAATAAAGAAGAGGTTTTATTACCAAAGTATAATTTTCCCGCTAACAAAAGAGAGTGGAGAGATTCTAAGATAAAAATGAAAGATAATAGTATCTTAATAATAGAAGGTATTCATGCGTTTAATGATAAGTTAACTGAGATAATACCTGATAAAAATAAATTTAAGATATTTGTATGTCCAGAAACTCCGCTTAACATAGATAATCATAATTTATTCAGAACAACAGATAATAGGTTATTAAGAAGAATAGTAAGAGATAATAGAACAAGGGGTACTTCATCATCTGAAACTTTAAAATCATGGAAACAAGTTAGAAAGATAGAAGAAGAGATTATATTACCTTATTCAAAAGAAGCAGATGAGGTTATAAATACATCATTAGTTTATGAACTTAGTGTTCTTAAAACATATGCAGAACCTTTATTATTCTCAGTTTCAGAAAATGACGAAAATTATGATGAAGCTTTAAGGTTAATTAACTTATTTAGGGTTATACTAGGAATGCCATCTGATGCGGTACCAGACGATTCAATAATGAGAGAATTTATAGGTGGAAGTTGTTTTGAGTATTAAACAATGATAAAATATATATAAGGAGATGATTATATGGCTATTAAAGTAGCAATAAATGGATTTGGAAGAATAGGAAGATTAGTATTTAGATTAATGCAAGAAGATAAAGACTTTGACGTAGTTGCAATAAATGATTTAACAGATGCAGCACAATTAGCATATTTATTAAAGTACGATACTTCACATAGAAGATATAGAGTAGAAGATATATCAAATGATGATGAAAATATTATAATAGGAGATAAAAAGGTAAGAATTTATAGTGAAAGTGATCCTAAGTGTTTACCATGGAAAGAATTAGGAATTGACTTAGTTTTTGAATGTACTGGTTTTTTCACTAGTTTAGAAAAGGCAAGTGCACATATAGAAGCAGGTGCAAAGAAAGTAATAATTTCAGCACCCGCTAAAGGTGATTTAAAAACAATAGTGTATAACGTAAATCACGAGACTTTAACAGGAGATGAAAAAGTAATTAGTGCAGCAAGTTGTACGACAAACTGTTTAGCACCTGTTATGAAGTTATTATGTGATAATTATGGTGTAAAAAAAGGTTTTATGACAACTGTTCATGCATATACTAACGATCAATCATCTCTTGATGTAGCTCATAAGAAAGGTTATTTATCAAGAAGAGGAAGAGCAGCTGCAGCAAACATAGTACCTGCAACAACAGGAGCAGCATCAGCAATTGGACTTGTTATACCAGAATTAAAGGGAAGATTAGATGGAATGGCAATGCGTGTTCCAACTACAACAGGTTCAGTAATAGATTTATCACTTGAATTAAATAAAAACGTAACTAAAGAAGAATTAAATGAGTTATTTAAAAATAATCAATCAGAAACAATTGCTTATACAGAAGATCCTATTGTTTCTAGTGATGCTATTGGAATAAGAGAAGGCTCTTTAGTAGACGGTTTATCAACTAACGTAATAGAAGTAGATGGTAAACAGTTAGTAAAAATAGTATCTTGGTATGATAATGAAATGAGTTATTCAGTTCAAATGGTTAGAACGGCTAAATATTTTGCTAGTAAGTAATAAATGTGATATAATTCTTTTATGATAGGTGGTGATATTTGTGGATAATGAATATAATGATTATAAAGAAGAAGAGGAACCAAAAAAGTTTCAAATAAAAAGATGGATGGTTATCGCAGGAGCAGTAGCTTTAATACTTATAGTAGCTATAATTTTAATTATTGTAATTCACAAAAAGAATCAGGAACCTAAAATGACTGCCGCAGCATGTGAAGAATTAGAAAGCAGAATGGCTGAGGAAGCAAGTGTTTATATAGAAAATAATTCTATGGAGATAACAGAAGATATTACTAGAATTGATTTTACTGAGCTACTTGATACGAATGGTGGAAACATAGATTCTAGTAAAATTGCTGAGTTAGACACAGTAAAAGGTTATGTAAATGTATATCAGGAAGATGGAGAAAATACTTATGATGCATACATAATGTGTTCTAATGTCTATAAAACATCAGGATATAAAGATGAAGATGCCAATGATAAACCTGTTATAAAATTAAATGGTAAGTCAAAGATAAGTATTTATGTTGGTGATACTTATGTAGATGAAGGTGCAACAGCGTCTGATAAAGAAGATGGTGATTTAACAGATAGTATAGTTATAGAAAATAATGTTGATACTTCTAAGAGTGGAAAGTATACAGTAAAATATACAGTAGAAGATTCTTCTGGAAATAAGGTTAGTAAAAAAAGAGAGGTAACTGTTAAAGAAAAAGAAACAACAACTACAACAACTGAAACCACAACGACAGCGAAAACAGCAACTACAACAACAGTTAGAGTAACAACTACTTATAGAACAACTGTTAGAAAAACTACTGCCAAAGTAACAACACCAGCTACTACAACTACAAAGAAAATCACTTCACCACCTACTATAAAACTTACTGGTGGTGATTATATTATGAATACTGGCGGGACGTATAAAGAACTTGGTTACACAGCGGAAGATGCTTTAGGAAACAATATAACAGCAAGAGTTAAGGTTACTAATAATATTAATGTAAAAAGTGCTGGAACTTATTATGTTTCTTATAGTGTAACTGATTCATATGGTAATTCCGCAACTAAAACAAGAAGGGTTTATGTAAAGGCTTCTGGTTCTATTAATGGTATTACCATATCGCCAAGTTCTATTTCATTAAACGTAAATAGTTCATATAAATTAACCGCATCATTATCTACAACTGGAACTGTTGATAAAACAATTACATGGTCCACTAGTAATAGTGCTGTAGCAACAATTTCACAAGATGGTACAGTCGTTGCAAAATCAAAAGGTACATCAACTATAACGGCAAAAGCATCAAATGGTAAAAGTGCAACATGTGTTGTTTCAGTAAAATAGAAAATTTTAAATTTTCTATTTTTTAATATACATGATATAATTAATATGGAGGATAACATGAAAAAGACTATTAAGGACGTAAATATAGATAATAAAACATTAATAATTAGATGTGATTTTAATGTTCCAATAAAAGATGGTAAAATACTAGATGATAATAGAATAGTAATGAGTTTAAAGACTATAAATTATGCTTTAGATCATAATTGTAAAATAGTTCTTTTGTCTCATTTAGGTAGAATAAAAAGTGAAGAAGATAAGAAAAATAACAGTTTATACATAGTATCAAAACGTTTAGAAGAGTTGCTTGACAAAAAAGTAGAGTTTATAGATGAAACACGAGGAGATGTGCTAACAAATTCTGCTAAAAACATGAAGGAAAAAGACATAATATTAGTTCAAAACACAAGGTATGAAGACTATCCTGATAATCTTGAATCAGGTTGCGATGACGAATTAGGAAAATACTGGGCTAGTCTAGGAGATATATTTATTAATGATGCATTTGGAACTTGTCATAGAAGGCATGCTTCAAATGTTGGTATATCAAAATATATTCCATCTGCAGTTGGTTTTCTAGTGGAAAAAGAACTTAATGAACTATCTAATACGCTATCTAATCCTAGAAGTCCATACATCGTTATAATGGGTGGTGCAAAGGTAAATGATAAGATAAAAGTTATTGATAAGTTAATTAAAAAATGTGATTATTTATTAGTTGGTGGTGGAATAGCTAATACATTTCTAAAAAGTATGGGTTATGATTTAAAAAAATCAATTTATGATGATACTTCAATAGAGTATTGTAAAAATTTATTAGAAGAATATAAAGATAAAATTATTTTACCAGTAGATGGATATTCATCAACAGAGTATAAAGATAACTTAGAAGTAAAATATAGTATGTTAAATGAAGTACCTGAAAATTACATGGTATTAGATATTGGACCTTTAAGTATAAAATTATTTAATAAATATATTAAAGATGCAAAAACTGTTTTTTATAATGGACCAGTAGGAGTTTCAGAGTTTAAAAATTTTGAGTATGGAACTAAAAATCTTTTAGAATTACTAAATAAATCACATGCAGACATTATAATAGGTGGGGGAGATTCAGCCGCTGCAGCAATCAGGTTTGGTTATAAAGATAAATTTAAACATATTTCAACAGGTGGAGGAGCATCTTTAGAATTAATTGAGGGAAAAAAGTTACCTGCAATTGAAGCAATAGATGATAAGTAGTATGAGAAAGAAAATAATTAATTATTTAATACTAGTTTTAGCAATAATATTAGTTTTGTATTTTACTTTAAAAGATAATTTTAATGATATTATTCATGAACTAAAAACGGTAAACGTAGGAATTTATTTAGTGGCTGTCTTAATATTTTTTATATCACTTATATTTAAGTCGTTTAGCTTGTGCATTTTTTCTAATGAGTATAAAAAGTATAGTGCTTTTAAAACATATAATCTAACTTTAATATCATTATTTCTAAATGGTATAACCCCTTTTCAAACAGGTGGTCAACCTTTTCAAATATACTTAATGAAAAAAGATGGTTTTAGGGTAAGTGATGCAACTAACGCAATGATAAGTGACTGTATAGTGTATCAAGTTGCACTAATTTTAATAGGATTTATAGCATTAATCGCTAACTTATTTTTAGGATATTTTAGTATGAATAGATATTTAAGTATATTTGTTATTATTGGTTTTATCTTAAACGTTTTAGTCTTAGTCTTATTAATAGTTGTTACATCTGCAAAAAAAACTGGGTATAAAGTAGTGAAAAACATTATAAATTTTATATTTAATCTTAAATTTATGAAAAAATTTGAAAATAAAAAAGAAGATTTAATTAAAAGTTTAGAACATTTTTATTTCACCGGTAAAAAAAGAAAGAAGAGTAAAAACAGTATAATTCTTGGAATAATATTAAATATGATATATTTAACATTATTATATATAGTTCCAATATTTATATTTAAATCTCTTAAAAATGTTAATATTACGTTTATAGAAGTTTTTACTGCTAATTCATTTGTTATGATTTTAGGAAATATAATTCCAATACCTGGTGCAACTGGTGGTATAGAATATAGTTTTATGCAATTCTTTGGAAAGTTTGTTAAAGGAACTTTATTATCAAGCGGAATGCTTTTATGGAGATTTACTACATATCTATTAGGATTAGTTGTTGGAAGTATTGCATTGATGTTTAAAAAAGGAGAGGTAAAAAGATGAGAATAGGATTATTTACAGATACATATCCTCCATATATTAATGGGGTATCTACAAGTGTTATGATGCTTAAAAACGGACTAGAAAAGCTTGGCCATACTGTTTATGTTGTAACGGTTAATAGTGAGTCATTCTCTTATAAATCAGAGGATAACGTACTCATGATTCCGGGTGTTCCAGTAGGAATTTTAGATTATAGGTTAACAAGTTTATATCCTATGAAAGCTAAAAAAATAATAAAAAGTTGGAATTTAGATGTAATACATTCACATACAGAGTTTGGTGTTGGATCTTTCGCTAGGTTTTTTTCAAAGCAATATAATATACCTTTAGTACATACATACCATACTATGTATGAAGAGTATATATACTATATAACAAAAGGTTACTTTGATGGACCTTCTAAAAAGTTAGTTGAGTATTTAACACTATTTTTATGTGATAAGACAGTTGAAGAGTTAATAGTACCAACTAAAAAGGCTTATGATTTATTTAAGAATAAATATAAGGTTAAAAGAAATGTTCATATAATACCAACTGGTATAGATGTTAAAAGATTTTATAAAGAAAACATAGATAAAAAAGAAAAAGAGACATTAAGAAAAGACATTGGTCTTAATAAAAATGATTATGTTGTAATGTTCATTGGAAGAATTGCTAAAGAAAAGAATATAGAATTTTTAATTAATGCTCATAAAAAACTTATAAAGAAAAATAAGAATGCTAAACTGGTAATAGTGGGTGATGGTCCTGACGTTAAAGAGTTATTTGAGTTGGTTGATAAAAACAAATTAAACAAAAACGTAATATTTACCGGAAAAGTTCCTTGGGATAAGGTTCCTGTTTATTATGCTTTATGCGATGTTTTTGTAACTTCTTCAACAAGTGAAACACAAGGATTAACTGTAATAGAGGCTATGGCAGCATCAAAACCAGTAGTTGCAATAAAAGATGAAAGTTTTGAAATAGTAATAGAAAACAAAAAAAATGGATTATTTTTTACAAATGAAAAGGAATATATAAATTTAATAGAAAAACTATATAATGATAAAGAATATGCTAATAAGATAGGCAAGGAAGCATGTAATAAAGCTAAATTATATAGTGAGGAAGCTTATGCTAAAAACGTGTTAGAAATTTATAACATGGTAATAAAAAGAGACACTAATATCTTTAATAAGACATTTCATAATATAAAGAAGATAGTTTCAAAAAAGGAAGTTGATAGTAATGGAAAAGATAATAGTATGTAATCAAAAAATGTTTTTAACATATGATGAAGCTAAAGTCTTGATGAATGAATTGAAAGATGAAAATAATGATTACTTCATAGTAGCACCTAATTTTTTAAACATGAAATTATTTAAGGATTTTAATTTATGTGCACAAAATTGTCATTATGAAAACGCTGGAGCAAGAACAGGTGAGGTATCACCATACCATTTAAGTTTGGTAGGAGTTAAATACGTTTTATTAGGTCATTCTGAAAGAAGAGAGTTAGAAGATGATTATTTAATTAATAAAAAAGTAGTTGCAGCTATCAAAAACTCTTTAATTCCCATACTTTGTATTGGTGAAACATACCTAGATAATCAAATGCATAGAACAAGTGAAGTATTAAAAAAACAACTAAAAATAGCTCTTACATCAGTAGATAAGGATAGTACTTTTTATGTTGCATATGAACCAAGATGGTTAATAGGTGGTAAAAATACTCTTACAAAAAATGAAATAGATGATTCAGTTAAATATATTAAGAAGATTTTAACTGAGCTTGGTTTTAATAATAATAATAATATATTATATGGAGGATCGGTTAATAAAAGTAATATTAACTTGATACTAAGTAATAACGTAGATGGATATTTGTTAGGAAATGCATCTTGTGATATTGATGAACTAAAATATATAATAAATTGTATAAAAAGTGTAAAGTAGACCTGTTTTTGACAAACTTCTCTTTATTAATATGTTAAAAATATGATATGCTAATATTGTATTATAGAAGGGGATGTTTGCTATGGATGGTAATAAAATCTCATTAAGAAGTAGATTCTTAGACGTTTTATACGAGCTTAAGTTTAGGCTTACGGTTGAAAAGATAAGTGGAAAAATGGTTATCTTAAAATCAAAGTTTAAAGAAATGATAGAAGATGAAACTGCTAAGGATATTATGGTTAGAGATAAAATAGATGAGTTATTTAAACCATTAAACTTATTTAAAAAGCAAAATAATAATACGTTGCCTAATATTGAAGAAAATAATAATGAGTTAGAGAATTCTTCAAATATGGCAAATGTGAAGAGTAATAGTTTGATAAAGACTCTTCCACAGTTTAGAGGTAATAGTAACAGCGATAATAGGGCTGCTTAATAATAGAAATGTAGTAAAAAATGCATTTCTTTTTTTATTCGACATAAAGTGATAAATGTTTTAAAAATAGTGCAGTATAATTTTTTTGTAATTGAAAGGAAAGAAAAGTATGGAAAAAGAAAATAAACAAATTAGATTAGTTGTAGTAGATGATAATGAGGCACTAACTGATATGGTAGAAGAATATTTTAGTGAACATCAAAAAATAACAGTTGTAAAAAAAATATATAATGGATTAGATGCATTTGAATATGTAAAAAATAACAAAGATGCATTTGACGTTATGTTACTAGATCTTATAATGCCTAAGAAAGATGGAATATATGTTCTAGATCAAATGAAGAAAAGTAATATTGAAAAAAACGTTATTGTTGGTACATCTTTTAATGCTGATGAAACAATATCTAGAGTATCTAAATATAACCCGAAACATTTTTTATTAAAGCCTTTTGATATGCCTGATTTAGAAGATAAAATAATGGATGCAGTAAACTTTATACCAGATAATAAAAATGGTATGAATTTATATCATAATAACTTAGAAATTTCTGTTACTAAATTGTTACATGGTCTAGGTGTTCCATCACACATAAAAGGCTATCAATATATAAGAGAAGGAATATTACTAATGTATGAATCTCCATCTATAGTAGGGGCAATAACTAAAGAGTTATATCCGGAAATAGCTAATAAGTATGATACAACTGTATCTAGAGTAGAAAGAGCAATACGCCATGCTATTGAAGTTAGTTGGAATAGAGGTGACATTGAACTTATGGAAGAGGTATTTGGACATAGTGTTGATTATGATAGAGCAAAGCCAACTAATAGTGAGTTTATAGTTACACTATCTGATAAGCTAAGATTAGAGTTTAGTAAAGATAAAAAGAAAAGTTTTTAATACAAAATAATCATAATTTAATAATTATTTAATAATTTAATGATATACTATAGATATATGGAGGTTATTAAATGAACTTAAGTAGAGAAAGTGGTATGTCAAACTTTTTATCAAAAGTATTTTTATGGATGATGATAGGGTTACTAATATCAGGAGGAACTGCGTATTTAACATATGTTACACCTTCTATAACAAAATTTGTATATCAATTTTATACACTTATTTTGTTAGTAGAGTTAATTGTTGTAATTTCTTTTACGGCATTAAGAAAGAAAGTATCACCTGGCGTGGCTAAATTACTGTTCGTTATATATTCTATGGTAAGTGGTTTAACGTTATCATCAATATTTATAGTTTATAAATTAGGAAGTATAGGTATTGTATTTTTAGCTGCTGCATTAATGTTTGGGTTAATGGCTGTTTATGGTTTAACAACTAAAAATGATTTATCATCTTTTGGTAAAATACTAATCTTTGCTCTTATAGCTATAATAATAATGTCAGTGATCAATATCTTTGTACAAAATTCAGAGTTTGATATATTTATTTGTGTTGTATCAATTCTAATTTTCCTAGGATTGACTGCATGGGATCTAAATAATTTAAAGGCAATTTATAGCTATTATGAATCAAGTGAAGAAGAACTTAATAAAGCTGCTATTTATGGAGCTCTTGACTTATATTTAGACTTTATTAACATCTTCTTAAACTTATTAAATTTATTTGGAAAAAGAAATGACTAGCTAAGGCTAGTTTTTTTAATGTATAGTAATTGTAAAGTGTATTGCTAAATACTTCTATTACGTTTTAAAATCATTTACAATACTTATATTGAAAGTAGGAGTGTAGTGGTGAAAAAATTAAAAATAGTATTATTTATAATATTTTGTATGTTTATTCAAATCAGTATTGTATCAGCAAGAGAGTTAACTTTAAAAGAGGTTTCTGATAATTATAAGAATTCGTTTAAAGAGTTTATACAAAAAGCGTTTGAGGGTGGAACAATTACTGAAACAAATGATGGCTCTTTTGATGTGAAATATGATGATAATAGTTTTGCAATAACGATAACAAACGATGGTAAAATATTAAATTACAATTTTTTATATAATAAAAATACTAATACTTTAGCGTATGATGGTGCTACGTTAAATGGTGTTAAAGGAGAGGAAAACGAGCTTTTAAACTCATTTATAATACTTCCGCTTGCATATGATGTTGCAAATCTTCAGGGGTATAGTTATGAACAGTTTATCTCGTTAATGGAAAATCACGAAAGTTTAACTTTAGAAAATGACGGCATTTCTTTTGAGTATGAAACTTATAAAAATAAAGATGAGAATACAAACGTTGAAATGGATTACATTAAAAACTTTAATTTAAACTTAGGTGATACATATGCTAATAGATTATCTAAGGTGGTTGTTACTAAAAATAGTGATAATAACGCTCAAAAATTATCCACAGCAGAAAAACCAGAGAAAAATCCACAAACTGATGATTTTAAAATAGGGTTAATAATATTAATAGCAGTTACCTTTGTTTCTACATCAGTATTAGGTTATAAAAAGTTAAGAAGACTATTAAACAATTAATTATAAAAAGATGGAGATAAAATAATTTATTTCTATCTTTTTTAATTTTTACTGTGGAAAACTAAAAAAATACCAAAAAATTATGCATTTAAAAAAAATACAAAAAATAGCCTAAAACCCCTTGAAATAAAGGAAAACACGTGCTATAATTGTTACTGCGTGTAGATGCGAAGATGTGCGAGGTTGCTGACACTCCAGGTAGAGTTGTTAATTTGCTACAAAGGAAATCAGGTAATTCGTTCGGAGCAAGTCTATACAAGATATAGGCGAAGGGAGGATAATTGAGTATGTCAAATAAAATTCGAATTAAATTAAAAGCATATGAACATCGTTCTTTAGATTTAGCTGCTTCTAAAATAGTTGAAACAGTTAAACGTACTGGAGGAAAGGTATCTGGTCCTGTACCATTACCAACTGAAATCCAAAAATATACAATTTTAAGAGCTGTTCATAAGTATAAAGACTCACGTGAACAATTCGAAATGCGTACACACAAGAGATTAATTGATATTACATCACCAAGCAAGGAAACTATAGATGCATTACAACATTTAGATTTACCTAGTGGTGTTGAAATAGAAATTAAATAAATATAGGAGGAAAAAATGGAAAGAAAAGGAATCTTAGGTCGTAAGCTAGGAATGACTCAAGTTTTTGAAAAAAACGGAAAACTTGTTCCAGTTACTGTAGTTGAAGTTGAACCTAACGTTGTTACTCAAATCAAAACAACTGAAAATGATGGTTATGAAGCTATTCAATTAGGTTTTGACACTAAAAGAGAAAAACTTAGTAACAAAGCTGAAAAAGGTCATCTAGCAAAAGCTAATACTGCTCCTAAGCGCTTCTTAAAAGAGATTCGCGGAGTGGATATTAGTAAATATGAGCTTGGTCAAGAACTTACAGTAGAAGTTTTTGAAGAAGGCGAAATGGTTGATGTCACTGGAATCTCTAAAGGTAAAGGTTTCCAAGGAGTTATTAAACGTTACAATCAATCAAGAGGTCCTATGGGACATGGATCTCAATATCATAGAGGTGTTGGTTCATTAGGAACAATGAGACCAATGCGTGTATTTAAAGGTAAGAAATTGCCAGGACACATGGGACATGTTACTGTTACAATGCAAAACTTAGAAATAGTTGCAGTAATGAAAGATGAAAATGTTATTTTAATAAAAGGTAATGTTCCAGGTGCTAAAAAGTCTTTAGTTATCATCAAGTCAGCTGTTAAAAAGCCAAATGTAAAAAAAGATAAGATCGAATTAGTATCTTATGTTAAAGAAGAGGCTGAAACAGTAACTGAGGTTAACGAAGCATCACAAGAAACTGCCGAATAATTTAAGTTAGTTATAAAAAATTATTAAGCATGTGATGAAAGGAGGAACTAAAATGCCAAAGACAGCACTTTTAAGTTTAAAAGGTGAAAAAATTAAAGACATTAAATTAGATGATAACGTTTGGAAAATTACACCAAACGATCAAGTTGTATATGAATCAATCGTATTGATGCGTGCAGCTTTAAGACAAGGTTCACACTCTGTTAAAAACCGTGGTGAGGTAGCAGGCGGAGGAAGAAAACCTTGGAGACAAAAAGGTACTGGTAATGCCCGTCAAGGATCTATCAGAGCACCACATTTTGTTGGAGGTGGAGTCGTATTTGGACCAAATCCAAACAGAAACTACACTAAGAAAATGAATAAGAAAGAACGTCGTTTAGCTTTAAGATCAGCATTAACTTATAAAGCTAACGATAAAGAAGTTATAGTTGTTGACAAGTTTGAAACTGAATCTTTAAAAACTAAAGATATGTTAAAAACTTTAGAAGGATTAAAAGCAACTGGTAAAGTGTTAATCGTTACTACAGAGTTAACTGAAAACTTAATCTTAGCAACTAGAAACATTGGTAATGTTAAGTTAGTTTTAGCTAATGAGTTAAATACATATGACGTTTTATATTGTGATAAATTAATAATCACAGAAGATGCTGTGAAATATGTTGAGGAGGTGCTTAAATAATGAACGAATTAAGAGATGTAATATTAGCACCAATTGTTACTGAAAAATCAGCAAACATAAGCGCAGATGGAAGAAAAGTTGAGTTAAAGGTTGCAAAAGATGCAAACAAAATTCAAATAAGACAAGCTGTTGAAAAAATATTCAACGTAAAAGTTACAAATGTAAATACAATAAATGTACGTCCTAAGAAAAAAAGAGTTGGACGTTATACAGGAACAACTAAAGCTTACAAGAAAGCTATTATTACTTTAGCTGAAGGAAGTAAGTTAGATTTAAGCTAATAAGGAGGAAAAATAATGCCAGTTAAAAAGTTCAGACCAACTACAAATGCTTTAAGACAAATGAGTACTTTGGTTAATGATGAAATAACTAAATCAACTCCTGAAAAAAGCTTAGTAGTTAATAAGAAAAAAACAGATGGACGTAGCAATGGCCGTATTACTGTTAGACACCGTGGTGGTGGAGAAAAAAGAAAATATCGTATAATTGATTTCAAAAGAAATAAATTTGATATTACTGGAAAAGTAGCTGCTATTGAATATGATCCAAATAGAAGTGCTAATATAGCCTTAATAAATTATAAAGATGGAGAAAAAAGATATATAATCGCTCCTAAAGGATTAAAAGTAGGCGACATTATCGTTAGTGGTCAAAACGTTGACGTTAAAGTAGGTAATGCAATGCCAATTATGAATATTCCAGTAGGTACAGTTATTCATAATATAGAAATGAGACCTGGCAAAGGTGCTCAAATAGCACGTAGTGCTGGATCAAGTGCACAAATACTTGGTCGTGAAGAAAAATATGTATTAATAAGATTAAGAAGTGGTGAAACAAGAAGAATCTTAGGAACTTGTATGGCTACAATAGGTGAAGTTGGTAACACTGATTATTCACTAGTTAACTTAGGTAAAGCTGGACGTACTCGTCATATGGGTATAAGACCTACAGTACGTGGTTCAGTTATGAATCCTAATGATCACCCACATGGTGGTGGTGAAGGTAGAGCTCCAATTGGACGTAAACAACCTATGACACCTTGGGGTAAACCAGCACTTGGTAAGAAGACTCGTAAAAATAAAAAAGCTTCTACTAAGTTAATAGTAAGCCGTAAAAAATAAAAGAAAGGAATGAATGTAAATGGCAAGAAGTATTAAAAAAGGACCTTATGTATTTCCAAGATTACTAAAAAAGGTTCAAAAGCTAAATAAAGAAGGAAAAAAAGAAGTAATTAAGACTTGGTCACGCCGTTCAACAATATTTCCAGATTTTATTGGTCACACTTTTGCAGTTCACAATGGTAAGGATTTCATCCCTGTTTATGTAACTGAAGATATGGTTGGACATAAACTTGGTGAATTCTCATTAACTCGTAAATGTGGTGGACACGGCGAAAACAAAGACAAAAAGTAAATAACTAGAAGGGAGATAACAATATGGAAGCGAAAGCAATTGCGAAGACAGTTCGTATTTCCGCTTTAAAATCTCGTTTAGTTATGAGGTTAATAAACGGAAAAGACGTAAGTGAAGCTATGGCTATTTTAAATAACTTAAATAGCAAAGCTGCACGCGTTATAAAAAAAGTTTTAACATCAGCAGTAGCAAATGCTGAAAATAATCATAATCTTGACGTAAGTAAATTATATGTTAAAGAAGCTTATGTTAATGATGGTCCAGTTCTTAAGAGATCTGTACCTGATTCAAGAGGAAGAATTGCAAGAAACGATCACCGTACAAGTCATTTTACAGTGGTTGTAGCAGAAAGATAATATAAGGAGGAAAAACTAATGGGTCAAAAAGTTAATCCTGCAGGTTTAAGACTTGGAATTAACAAGGATTGGACTGCTAAATGGTATGCAAAGGCTAATAATTTCTCTGACACTTTAAAAAACGATATGATAATTCGTAACTTTTTAGATAAGAAGTTAAAAAATGCTGCAGTATCTAAAGTAGTTATTGAAAGAAATAATAAAAAGACTGAGATTAAAATCAATACTGCTAAACCTGGTGTTGTAATTGGTCATGGTGGAGAAGAAATTGAAAAGTTAAAGAAACAAATTAACAAGTTAGTAAACGAAGAAGTTCAAATTTCTATCGTTGAAATTAAAAATCCAGATATGGATGCTCAATTAGTTGCTAATAACATAGCAGCCCAAATAGAAAACAGAGGTTCATATCGTATGGCTCAAAAAAGAGCTATTAGAAATACAATGAGAGCAGGAGCTAAAGGTATCAAAACTTTATGTTCTGGTCGTTTAAACGGAGTAGAAATTGCTCGTAGCGAAGGTTATAATGAAGGTACTACACCTTTACATACTTTAAGAGCTGATATCGATTATGCAACAGCAGAAGCTGATACTACATATGGTAAAATCGGTGTAAAAGTATGGATATACAAAGGTGAAATACTTCCTTCAAAGAAAAAGGGAGGTGCTCGCGATGTTAATGCCAAAAAGAACTAAATATCGTAAACCTCATAGAATTTATCATGAAGGAAAATCAAAAGGAAATACTGAATTACATTTTGGTGAATACGGTCTTCAAGCTAAAGAAGGTGCATGGATAACTGCACAACAAATTGAAGCTGCCCGTGTTGCCATGACAAGATATATGAAACGTGGTGGAAAAGTATATGTTAACATTTTCCCACATTTATCATTAACAAAGAAACCTTTAGAAACTAGACAAGGTAAAGGTAAAGGTAATCCTGATTCATGGGTTGCAGTTGTTAAAGAAGGAAAAATTATGTTTGAGGTATCTGGTATTTCAGAAGAAGTTGCTCGTGAAGCATTAAGACTTGCAATGCACAAGTTACCTATCAAATGTAGATTTGTAAAAAAAGAATTAGGTGGTGAAGAAAATGAAGGTTAAAGAAATAAGAGAGTTAACCACTGAAGAAATTATTTCAAAAATTGCTGAAAGTAAGGAAGAAATATTTAATTTACGTATGCAACAAGCTACCGGAAATTTAGAAAAACCTTCAAGAATAAAAGAATTACGTAAGGATGTAGCAAGAATGAAAACTATACTTGCTGAACGTAAGGAGGGTTAATATGGAAAAAGGTAAAAGACATGAAATAATTGGTAAAGTTGTAAGTGCTAAAAATGATAAAACAATTACAATTTTAGTTGAAACTAAGAAAAAAGATGATAAATATGGAAAACGTATTTCATCTTCAAAGAAATATACTGCACATGACGAAGAAAATAAAGCTAAAGAAGGCGATATCGTTAAAGTAGTAGAAACTAAACCATTATCAAAAACAAAAAGATATAACTTAGTAGAAATAGTTGAAGAAGCCGTAATTTTATAGGCACTTTACAATAAAGAAGGAGGATTATTATGATTCAACAACAAAGTCGTTTAAAAGTTGCTGATAATACTGGTGCTCGTGAACTAATGGTTATTAGAGTCCTAGGTGGAAGCAAAGTAAAAGCTGGTAATATTGGCGATGTCGTAGTTGGAACAGTAAAAAAAGCAACTCCAAATGGTAATATATCAAGCGGTAAAGTCGTAAAAGCGGTTATCGTTAGAAGCAAATTTGGAGTGCGCAGAGATGATGGGTCTTATATTAAATTTGATGATAATGCTTGCGTTATTATTAAAGATGATAAGACTCCAGTTGGAACAAGAGTATTAGGTCCAGTAGCACGCGAATTACGTGATAAGGATTTCATGAAAATCGTATCTTTAGCAAAAGAAGTGTTATAGGCCTTTTAAGGAGGATAAATCATGAATTTAAAAGTTGGAGATAAAGTACGTGTTATTGCTGGTAAGGACAAAGGTAAAGAAGGAAAGATCATTGGTAAAAAGAATGATAGAGTTTTAGTTGAAGGAATTAACATGGTAAAAAAACATGTTAAACCTAATGGACAAGACCAAAATGGTGGAATTGTTGAAAAAGAAAGCTTAATTCATGTATCTAACGTAATGATTATTGATCCTAGTACAAAAAAACCTACTAGAATATCACACGAAATAAATAAAGATGGAAAAAAAGTTAGAATTTCTAGCAAGTCAAAAAATAAATTAGACTAACCTGAAAGGAGGTAACTATGAACAGTTTAAAAAAACAATATCAAGAAGAAATAATTCCTGAATTAACAAAAAAATACAATTATACTACTGTCATGGCTGTACCAAAGCTAGAAAAGATCGTAGTTAATATGGGTGTTGGAGATGCAACAACAAATAGTAAATTAATGGATGCAGCAGTATCTGACTTAGAAAAAATAACAGGTGCTAAACCAGTTATAACTAAAGCTAAGAAATCAGTAGCTGGATTCAAAATAAGACAAGGTCAAGCTATCGGATGTAAAGTTACTCTAAGAGGAGAAGCTATGTATACATTCTTAGAAAAACTAGTTAGAATCGCATTACCAAGTGTACGTGATTTTAGAGGTATTTCTAATAAAGCATTTGACGGAAGAGGTAATTATACTTTAGGAATTAAAGAACAAATTATATTCCCAGAGATAGTTTATGATGAAATCGTAAAAGTACGTGGAATGGACATTGTTTTTGTTACAACAGCAGAAACTAATGAAGAAGCGTTAGACTTATTAAAGGGATTCGGATTACCTTTTAAAAAGTAAGCAAATAGGAGGAATAATGGCAAAGAAAAGTATGGTCGTAAAACAACAAAGACCAAAGAAATTTAAAGTTCAAGAATATACTCGTTGCAATAGATGTGGTCGTCCACATTCAGTAATGAAAAAATTTGGTATCTGCCGTATTTGCTTTAGAGAACTAGCATACAAAGGTGAAATTCCTGGTGTTAGAAAGTCAAGTTGGTAAGATAATAGATACAAGAAGGGAGGATTCATATGACAGTAACAGATCCAATCGCAGATATGCTTACGCGTATTCGTAATGCAAATCAAATGCGTTATAATGAAGTAGTAGTTCCTTCATCAAAAATAAAGTTAGAAATAGCTAGTATTATGAAAGAAGAAGGATACATCACTGGTTATAAAGTTGAAAAAGGTGAGGTTCAAGATAATATAATTATTACATTAAAATATGGAAAAAATAAAGAAAGAGTAATATCTGGATTAAAGAGAATATCTAAACCAGGTTTACGTGTATATGCTAAAGCAGAAGAAATTCCAACTGTATTAAACGGACTTGGAATATCTATTATATCTACATCAAAGGGTATTATAACTGGCAAAGAAGCTAGAAAAGAAAACCTTGGTGGAGAGGTTTTAGCTTATATATGGTAATTCAAAGAAGGGAGCTAAAATAAGATGAGTCGTATTGGTAATAGAGTTTTAGTAATACCAGAAGGTGTTACTGTAACTAACGAAAATGGATGCATCACTGTTAAAGGACCTAAAGGAGAATTATCATATAACTTAACAGATAAAATTAACGTTATAGTTTCAGATAACGAAGTTAAGGTTACTAGAGATAGTGAAGTAAAAAATGTTAAACAAATGCATGGTACTACAAACAGTTTAATTGAAAATATGATTGAGGGTGTATCTAAAGGATTTGAAAAAGGTTTAGAGATATATGGTGTTGGATACCGTTTCAATTTAAAAGGTAAAGTACTAGAAGTAAATGCTGGTTTTTCACACAAGGTTGAACTTGAGATACCAGAAGGATTAACTGTTGAAAGTATTAGTACAACAGAAATAGTTGTAAAAGGAATAGATAAGCAAGCAGTAGGTGAGTTTGCTGCTGAAATTAGAGAAGTTAGAAAACCAGAACCATATAAAGGTAAAGGAATTCATTACAAAGGTGAACATATTCGCCGTAAAGAAGGTAAGAAGGCTTCTAAATAATAGGAAAGGGAGATTATTACAATGATTAAAAAGACATCACGTAATGAAGCTCGTAAAGCTAGACACACTAGAATAAGAAAAAGAGTTAGTGGAACTAGTGAGTTACCAAGATTATGCGTATTTAGATCTTTAAAGAACATTAGTGCTCAAATAATTGATGATGAAAAAGGTGTTACTTTAGTAAGTGCATCATCACTTGATAAGGATTTAAAAATCAATAATGGTGGTAACGTAGAAGCAAGTAAGCTTGTAGGAGCTGAAATTGCAAAAAAAGCAAAAAAAGCAAAAATAACAAAAGTAGTATTCGACAGAGGAGGATACTTATATCATGGTCGTGTTCAAGCATTAGCTGATGCTGCACGTGAAAATGGTTTAGAATTCTAAAGGAGGATAACGATGGAAAGAAAATATAACAAGCCACGCGAAAAAGAGTATAACGAAACTGTTATAGCTGTTAATCGTGTTACAAAAGTTAATAAAGGTGGACGTCGTCTTCGTTTCGCAGCAACTGTTGCAGTTGGTGATGGAAAAGGTAAAGTTGGTCTTGGAACTGGTAAAGCAAATGAAGTTCAAGATGCTATCAAAAAAGCATCACAAGATGCAACTAATAATGTTATAAAGATTGATTTAGTTGAAAATAGAACTATTTCTCATGACATCATCGGTAAAGCTGGTGCTGCAAAAGTTTTAGTTAAACCTGCTAAAGCTGGTAGTGGTATCGTTGCTGGAGGAGCTGTTCGTGCTATTCTTGAATTAGCAGGAGTAAAAGATATCATTTCAAAATCACTTGGATCAAATACACAAATTAATACCGCAAGAGCTACTATTGATGCTTTAAAAAATCAAAAGTCAGCAGAACATATTGCTGAGTTAAGAGGAAAATCTGTAGAGGAGATTTTAGGATAATGAAATTACATGAATTAAAATATAATGAAGGATCTAAAAAAGCAATAAAAAGAGTAGGTCGTGGACCAAGTAGCGGTACAGGTAAAACAAGTGGTAGAGGACAAAATGGACAAAACGCTAGAAGTGGTGGTGGAGTAAGTGCTGTGTTTGAAGGTGGACAATTACCTTTATACAGAAGATTACCAAAACGTGGATTTTCTAACGCAATGTTTAAAAAAGTATATGCAGTTATTAACGTATCAGATTTAAACGTATTTGAAGATGGTACTGAAGTAACTCCAGAATTATTATTTGAAATGGGAATAATAAAGAAACAATTATCTGGAATTAAAGTTTTAGGTAATGGTGAATTAGAAAAGAAATTAAATGTTAAAGCACATAAATTTTCAGATGTTGCTAAACAAAAAATAGAAGCTGCAGGTGGAAAAGCTGAGGTGATGTAAGATGTTTAAAAATCTTAAGCAAATTTTTTCTGCCAGAAACAAGGATATAAGAAATAAAATATTATTTACGCTTCTAATATTATTTATATATAAAATTGGAACAACTATTCGAGTTCCTGGAACGGAAGATATAACTCAAGATTTAGGATTTTTAGAATTACTAAACGTTATGAGTGGTGGTTCTTTAAGAAATTTCTCTATTTTTGCATTAGGTGTTACACCATATATTAGTGCATCAATTATAGTACAATTACTTCAAATGGACATAGTTCCTTACTTTTCAAATTTAGCAAAAGAAGGATATACTGGAAGAGTTAAGTTAAATAAGATAACTAGATATCTTGGAATAGCATTAGCGTTTTTACAAGGATTAGTTATGTCTTACTCATTCTTAGGTTCAAGTTCAACAGCATATAATTACTTAAGTGTAACTGTTATCTTAACAGCAGGAACTTGTTTCTTGTTATGGTTAGGAGATCAAATTACAAGAAAAGGTGTTGGTAATGGCATTTCATTATTAATCTTAGCTGGTATTTTGATTAGTACACCAAGTATGATGGTTGATGCATTTGGATCATTTGTAACTACTGGAACTACTCAAGAAGTAGCTCTTGGAGTAACTAAGTTCATATTGTTTGTATTAGTATATGTAGCAATAATAATTGGAGTAGTATTTATAGAGAAAACAGAGAGAAGAATACCTATTCAGTATTCAAATAGAACAACTACTGCTTATAGTGGTAACCAAACTTATATACCTTTTAAATTAAATTCAGCAGGTGTTATGCCAGTAATATTTGCATCGAGTTTAATATCAATTCCATCTTTGATAGCAAGTTTATTAAAGAATAACTCATTTTCATTATTTGTTAATAAATATATAAATTATACTCAACCAACAGGTTTTGTACTTTATGTGTTATTAATAATATTATTTACTTATTTATATACTTTCATGGCAACAGGTTTAAAACCTAAAGAGCTATCTGAAAATTTGAATAAGCAAGGTGGTTATATTCCAGGAATTAGACCTGGAACAGAAACTAAGAAGTATATTAGTACAGTGCTAGCAAGGGTTACATTCTTGGGAGCAATATTCTTAATAGTTATAGCAGGCTTACCAATACTTGTTTCTAATTTTAGTAGTTTACCTACAACTGTAACAGTAGGTGGTACTGGATTATTAATCGTTGTTGGTGTAGCACTTGAAACATATAACCAAATAGAAAGTAGTTTGGAAGCTAGAAAGTATGAAAGGGGATATAGAAGATAATGAAAAACATAATATTTTTAGCACCGCCAGCAGCTGGTAAAGGTACTTTATCAGAAATGCTTGTGGAAAAATTTGGATATGGTCACATATCAACAGGCGACTTATTAAGAGAAGAAGTTGCTAAAAAGTCTGAGCTAGGATTAGAAGCAGAAGGACTTATGAAAGCTGGTAAATATGTACCAGATGAATTAATTATAAAATTAATTGAAAATCGTATAGTTGAACCTGATTGTGAAAATGGTTATATATTAGATGGTTTCCCAAGAACTAAGGTTCAAGCTGAAAAATATGATGAGTTATTAAGTAAACTTAACAAAGATTTAGGTATAGTAATATATATTGAAATAGATAAAGACATGGCTATGAAAAGAGCTTGCTCTAGAATTACATGTCCAAAATGTGGTAGAATATATAACAAATATTCTGAGGAAATGAAACCAAAAGTTGATAACATGTGTGATGATTGTAATGTTAGTTTAACATCAAGATCAGATGATAGTGAGGAAACTTTTGCTAAAAGATTTGATGAATATATAGAAAAGACTATGCCTTTGTATGATTATTATAAAAATAAAGGTGTATTAAAAACAATTAAGGCTAGCAAGAGTAAGTATGAAACTTTTGAAGATGCCTTAAAGGTTTTAGAACAATAATTTTAATTTACTTGTTTACAAAAATTAAAATTAAAGAGTTGATATCATATCTTTATGATATGTGAACTTAAAATTTAATATCAGATATTAACGGGAGAGTGATTTAAGTGGCAAAGGAAGATGTTATTGAAGTTGAAGGTAAGGTTGTAGAGCTATTGAAAGGTGGAGACTTTAAGGTTCAACTTGAAAATGGACACACTGTAGATGCTCGCGTTTCTGGTAAAATGCGAATGAACAAGATTCGTATCTTACCAGGTGATACAGTGGTAATGGAGATATCAACTTATGACTTAACACGTGGGCGTATAACCTATAGAAAATGATAGGAGGAATAAAAGATGAAAGTTAGACCATCAGTAAAGAAAATTTGTGACAAATGTAAAATAATAAGAAGAAATGGGAAAGTAATGGTTATTTGCGAAAACCCAAAACATAAACAAAGACAAGGATAATCGGAGGTGAAGATTAATGGCACGTATTAAAGGCGTTGATTTACCAGATAATAAAAGAGTTGAAATCGGCTTAACTTATATTCATGGTATAGGAAGAAAATTATCTAGACAAATATTAAAGAAATTAGACATAAATCTTGATACTAAGGTTAAAGATTTAAATGAAACTGAAACTGCAGCTATTCGTAAAGAATTAGATAATCACTTATTAGAAGGTGATTTAAGAAGAGAAGTTTCAATGAATATTAAAACTAAAAAAGAAATAGGAAGCTATGAAGGAATGCGTCATCGTAAAGGGTTACCTGTAAGAGGACAAAAAACAAGAAGTAATGCTAAAACTCGTAAGGGTAGAGGTAAAGTAGTAGCTAACAAGAAGAAGTAGGAAAAAAGGAGGGTAACATATGGCTTATAAAGCAAGAAAACGTAAGGTTAAAAAGAATATACCTGAAGGTGTTGCACATATTCATTCAACATTTAATAATACAATTGTAACTATTACAGATAATGATGGTAATGCAGTAGCATGGGCATCAAGTGGAACTTCTGGATTTAAAGGAAGTAAGAAAAAAACACCATATGCAGCTGGTATGAGTGCTGAAGCAGCAGGAAAAGCAGCATATGATGCTGGTATGAGAAAAGTATCTGTATCATGTAAAGGATTAGGATCAGGTCGTGAAACTGCAATACGTTCGTTACAAGCAGCAGGATTAGAAATTACTGCAATAACTGACGTAACACCAGTACCACACAATGGTTGTCGTCCACCAAAACGTCCACGTGGATAATATACAAGCAAGGGAGTGAATTTCATGATAAAATTTGAAAAACCACAATTTAAAGTAACTGAGTACGTAGAAGATAGAAACTATGGAAAATTTGAAATCGAACCTTTAGAAAGAGGTTTTGGTACAACTTTAGGAAATGCTCTTAGAAGAGTAATGTTATCATCATTACCTGGAGATGCTATAAATAGTGTACATATCGATGGAGTATTACATGAGTTTGAAACAATTAATGGTGTAGTAGAAGACGTTACTGGAATAATTTTAAATTTAAAGAACGTAGTTATTAAAAACCATACTACTGAACCAAAAACTATAAAGTTAAACACTGATAAAGAAGGTGTTGTAACAGCAACTGATATTGAAAAAGATGCTGATATTGAAATTATAAACCCTGAGCAAGAAATTGCTACAATAGTTAAGGGTGGAAAATTAAACATGGAAATGACTGTTGGTAATGGTCGTGGATATGTTAGAGCAGAAGAAATTAAGAAAACTCTTAAGGATGTTAAGGTTAATACAATAGCTATGGATGCTGATTATTCTCCTATTGAAAGAGTTAATTATGAAGTAGAAGCTGCTCGTGTTGGTCAAGATGATTCATATGATAAATTAACTATGGAAGTATGGACAAATGGATCAATGAAACCTGAAGAAGCTATATCTTTAGCATCTAGAATAATTATTGAGCATTTTGAAATTCTAACTAAGTTAGATGAAATTGGTGATGAAACTGGTCTTATGAAACAAAATGTTGATGATTCTAAAACTAAGGCTTTAGAAATGTCAATTGATGAGTTAGAATTCTCTGTTAGAGCTTATAATTGCTTAAAAAGAGCAAATATTAATACTTTACAAGATTTAACTGAAAAATCAGAAAATGAAATGATGAAAATTCGTAACTTAGGTAAGAAATCTCTTAAAGAAGTTATTGATAAAGTAAAAGAAATGGGATTTTCTTTTAGAAACGATGATTAAGATAAGTAAGGAGGAAAAAATATGGCATATAGAAAATTAGGACGTACTAACAAACATAGAAGAGCTATGTTAGCTAATTTAACAAAAGACCTAATTAAGAATGAACGTATCGAAACTACTGAGACTCGTGCTAAAGAAGTACGTAAATGCTTTGATAAAATGGTTACTTATGGAAAAAATGGTAGCTTAGTAGCTAGACGTAATGCACTTGCTTTCTTACATAACGATAAAGAAGCAGTAACAAAAGTATTTGATACACTTGCAAAACGTTATGAAAATAGAAATGGTGGATATACAAGAATATTAAAACTAACTGAAAGAAAAGGCGACGATGCTTTAATGGTTGTCTTAGAATTAGTAGATTAATAAATTTAAAAGTACATTAGTGTACTTTTTGTTTTTATATAAGAAAGTGTTTTTTTAACAATTTTATGGTACAATGATAAAGGTGATAATATGAAAGCATTAGTAACAGGTGCATCAAGTGGAATAGGAAAAGAATTTTCTATTATACTAAGTAACATGGGATATGATTTAGTTTTAGTTTCAAGAAATGAGACAGAGTTAAAGAAAGTAGCTAAGTTGTGTAAGGGTAATGTAGAAATATACAAAGTAGATTTAACTAAGAAAGAGGAATGTGTAAAATTATTTAATAAGTACAAAGATATTGATTTATTAATAAATGATGCAGGTTTTGGACTATTTGGTTCTTTTGATAACACTTCTTTAAATAAAGAGTTAAACATGATAGATTTAAATATTAAAGCAGTTCATATTTTAACGAAATTATATTTAAAAGAAATGATATCAAAAGACTCTGGAAGAATACTTAATGTAGCGTCTTCTGCGGCGTTTTTACCAGGCCCTCTTATGGCAACGTATTATTCAACAAAATCATACGTTTATCGTCTTACAACGGCTATTTACGAGGAATTAAGACGTATTAAGTCTAATGTTAAAGTATCTGTTTTATGCCCAGGACCAGTTAAGACTAATTTTAACAAAGTAGCAGATGTAGAATTTTCTGTTAAGGGACTATCTAGTTATTACGTTGCAGATTATGCACTTAAAAAAATGTTTAAAAATAAACTAGTTATAATTCCTGGATTCATCCCAAAACTAGGTATGGTAGCTAGTAAGATTTTCCCATTAAAATTAGTTGCAAGAGTAGATTATAATATACAAAAGAAAAAAGAGGTGCAAGATGAAAAATAAAGGATTTACATTAATAGAATTATTAGCAGTTATAGTATTAATTGGATTAGTTGGAACAGTAGGTATTTCATCACTAATTAGAACAAGAAAAAACACTAATATAAAATTAGCTAAAGAAATGGAAAATGATATTAAAGTAGCAGGAGAAAACATGTTTAGTTATGAGAAGATTTCTGGTAATGGTGCTTTTAATACAGCATATAAGTCATTAGGAAGTAATGCTATTTACATAAGCTTAGAAACATTAAAAAGCAAGGGATATTTAAAAACTGATAAACTAAAAAATCCAGCAAATGATAGTAAGGAATGTGAAGGATATCTAGAAATTAAAAAAACTGATTCTGGACCAGAATTTAAGGGTCATGTAAAGTGTGACAAATTATATGCAACAGATAATCCTTATCATGCTCCATCAAATTATTTTGATAATTTATCTGATTAAAAATCATAGCAAAGCCAAGGTTAATGTAAAGAGTTTTGGGGATTTATAGTAAAAATATTAAAATGCAGGATTGT
>CAVAWS010000064.1:0-4130 GCA_963592455.1 Paratractidigestivibacter sp.
ACAATCCTGCATTTTAATATTTTTACTATAAATCCCCAAAACTCTTTACATTAACTTACTTAAAATAATGCTATTATCTTAGGTAGAAAAATATATAATCCAACACATAATGCTGTAAATGCCGATGTAACTACAGCTGATGCTGCAACATCCTTTGCTACCATGGCAAGAGGATCAAACTTACTAGTATATAAATCAACTACAAGTTCTATTGAAGAATTAACTAATTCTGATACTATTACGAGTGCTACCATCATGTATACTAAAAGCCACTCATATAGCTTTAGACGAAAGATAATTCCAAAAATAGTTACTAATATAGTTGCAATTATATGAATTAAAAGGTTTTGCTCCCTGTTAAAAAACTTTTTTATCTTATCCATACACGTCTACCTAAACATAGCCATTATTTTAGGTACAAAAACAACAAGCCACATTCCAGCAGCCATCATATCAGCAACAAAACATGCAGCTGATGCTGTGTCTTTTGCAACTTTAGCTAGTGGATGATACTCCTCTGTAACCATGTCAACCACTGCTTCAATTGAAGTGTTAAAAAGTTCAGTAACTAAAATGAGTGCTCCCATTACAAGAGTTATAACCCACTGTATTGATGTTATATGAAATCCAAAACCACATGCAATTATGATTGTCATAACAATAACATGTAATAATAGGCTTTGTTCATGTAGATAAGCATACTTTAACCCATCAAAAGAATATTTAAAACTCATGAGTATTCTTTTTAAACCAATTTTTTTAAACCCTTGTTCTTCTACATACTTTCCTCTAGATATTTCTACCTTAACTTTCTTTTTTGATGCCATAACTATTTAACAACTCCTTTTGTAATTTAAACATTTTTTCTTCGTCTTCTTTTACCATATGATCATATCCTAGCAAATGTAAAAGTCCATGAACTGCTAAAAAGCAAAGTTCTCTTTTTTCACTATGACCATATTCTTTTGCTTGACTTATTACTTTATCATAAGATATGTATATATCTCCTAATACTCTTAAATTTGGAATATCTATATCTTTATTATCCTCTAAGGCAAATGTAATAACATCAGTTGGTCTATCAACACCTCTATAATCTTTATTTATTTTATGAATTTCTTCATTGTCTATTATTATAACATTAAATAATACATTTTTCAATTTCAATCTATCTAAGCAAAAATCTATAAAACACTTTAAGGTATCCATGTCTTCTATGTCATCTTTATAATTATTTATAACTTCTACATAATTCATCCAATTAATCCTCCAATACTAAACTTATATATCATGTATAATACTAAAAATACTATAACTATCGAAAATAAATCTAGGAACAAATCTTTTTTAACAAAATCAGGTAACTTATATGAAACCTTAATAAATATATAGTAAATTAAATATCCTATGGCAGTACCCAATGTGTTTAATATAACATCATCTATATCAGCTGTTCTACCTATTGCACTTTGTGCAAATTCTATTGAACTTGATACAAGTAATCCTAAAAACAAGCTTGGAAACACTGTTTTATTTCTTACTATATAAGTTGTAAATATTCCAAATGGAATAAATAATAATATATTACCCAAGACATTTCTAATAAATAACCTAGATGTAACATTATACCTAAAAATTTCTTTAAATGGAACAAAGTTATTTGTACCATAATTGTTATCTTGAAAAGTTACCGTATAATATAATAACAATATATATATTATAAAGCACAACATTAAAAGTTCCTTATGAAATACAAAACTTTTTTTATTTATTAAAAGGTATAAAATTCTAACGGAGATTAATATTATGGTAAAAATAAATATCATTGGCCATATATCAGATAAAGCTTTTAAAAACATACTAAAAAACATACTATTACCTCTTTATTCTGACTTTTCCTTTATATCTTCTATATCTTTATAAGATGTTATATTTTCATATACTCTAAAAAAAACATCTACTTCTATTGTACTACTATTACTATGAAAATTCAAAGCTTTTTTATCTATAATATACTCATCTTTATCAAGCGTATTATTAATTTTTTTAGTTGCTAAAGAAAGTGCCTTTGTAACAGCCTTACTATTATTTAATTTCTGTTTAACTATTTTTGTTTTTCTTGATTTTGAAACATATAAACTAATTGGTAATAGATCCTCTTTATATAAATAATTTTTATCTTTTATTTCACTATAATCTTTAAGAAGTTTATTTTTCTTACTAAAAAATTTTAGAATAACATTACTCTTTACATTCGATAAATAAACTGTTTCTTTATAATATAGTGGATAATTAACCTTTACTTTGTACCAAACTTCTCCGTATAACTTACCATTTGCAACTACGCTTTTCTTTACTTCCTCATCTTTTAATATATCTCCAGATATTACTGTTTCTCCTTTTTCTACGTAGTCATTTTTCTTTTTTAGGATCATTCCATCTTCTGCTACTATCTTTTTTAAAATAGCGTTTTTTTTAGCAACTATGTGTCTTGGATGTAATTTTTCTTCTGTCTTATTAATTCTTCTTTCAGTTACTTTTACTATTATTTTGCTACCCTTAACCTCTATTTCTAACCACTCTATTTTGTCCTTATTATCTTTTAATATTCTTTTTTTTACAAGTAATCTTTTTTTATACGAAGGAGTTTTGTAAAACTCTTTTATATTATTATTTTTAAGTTCATTTCTTATTAATTTTCTAACATCTTTATCATTATGAATAATATCTATTTTAAAGGTTATGTTACTAAGTATAATTATAATTAATAAACCAATTATACTACTTAAAAAATAATCTTTATATTTTATAAATAAGTCTTTAATTTTTAAAAATCCATAATATTTGATTACCGTTATTTTATATATACTCTTTTTACTTGTTAATACTATGTAATCATCATAAGCTATTCTTAGTCTTAGTTTATTTTTATTTATTAAACTATATTTATCATACTTTATATTATTATTAATTATTTTTCTTATGAACAGTGATACATTTTTTCCTTCTACTTCAACATACACAAATTCATTCATAAAAATCTCCTAAGTTTATATTAAGTATGTTACCATTTATTGTTAAATACTCATTATATAAAGATTCTATTCTTAGTTTTTTTCCTTTTATAATAAGTTTTTTATTATTCTTTAATATTATTATGACATCGTCTTTAAATTCTTTTATTTCATCATAATAATATACTGTAAGCTTATCATTTTTAAATGATATTTCAAATATATTTGCATCTACTATGTCATTAATATATCTATTTATCATAAGGGTATCACCAATTAATTATATGAAAAAAAAACACTTACTATTAATAGTAAGTGTTAAAGAAAGAAAAACTAGGCTGCGTTTCTTTCACGTTTAGCTGCTTTTCTTGCATTATTCTTAGCCTCTGCACGTTTTTGAGCTCTTTCTACCCCAGGTTTAATATATACCCTTTTTCTTTTTACTTCTCCAGGGAGACCGCTCTTAGCTACTTTGTTTTTGAATTTCTTAATAGCTAAATCAACCTTTCCGTCCTTAACTTGAACAGTTATCATTTTTCTTCCCCCCTCTCTGCCTTCAACTACTTGATATTATAACACCGGATTTTATAGTTTTCAATGTTTTTTTACAAAAAATGACAAGTTTATTAAAAAACTTGTCTATTTTCCCTTATTTTATAGGACATTTACCATTAGATGACGTTGCTCTTCTAATTGATGAACCAAGGTATCTTCCTATGTCCATAAACGATGTAATACCTCTTACAATGGCGTTTAACAACGTAGCACTAAATGTTATCCCACCTTTAATATCTTTTAATTCTTTATTACTTAATTTCATGTTATCCTCCTATCTACACTTAAATGGACGAAAATATCCATCAAAAGCTGAAATTATAAATGTTATTCCTGCACATATACCTGCTATAAGCCAACCTGATGCTCCTGCCTTTATTTTTTTTAATTCATTATTATTTAATTTTATCAAACTTACCCATCCTTTCTTAAATATCCATCTTCTAGTATATATTTCTTATTAAATAAATCTAAGTTAGAATTTCTATGAGTTATCAAAACTATGCTTATGTCTTTATAATTATTTTTTATGTTTTTTAAAATCATTCTTTCTTCTTTAAC
>CAVAWS010000064.1:4140-5316 GCA_963592455.1 Paratractidigestivibacter sp.
ATATAACTATTTTTTTGTTACTAGCTAAGCTCTGGGCAATAATTATTTTTTGAACTGCACCTGCTGATAAATTTGAATTATTGCTATCAATTAAATATTTGTAATCAAGGTTATTATCAATTATTAATTTATCAACTAAGCTTGTTTTAATAGGAATACTATTACTTTTATTTCCCATAAAAATATTATTATATATATTATCGTTCATTAACCTTTGTTTTTGATCAACATATAATATATCTTTTTTTAAAACACTTTCTTTAACATCACTAATTTTTTTATTATTAACATAAATTTGATTAGTATAATACTCTTTATTTAATAATTTAAACAAGGTTGATTTACCAGTTCCTGTTTTTCCTGTAACATGTATAAAATCTCCTTTTTTTATAGATAAAGATATGTTTTTTAATAATAATTTATTATTGTTTTTAAAATATAAATTCTTGTATTCTACACTACTTAAATTTAATTTTTCCTTATTTAAAGATATACCTTTTTCTTTATAAATCGTGTTAATTCTTTTAATAGCATTCTTAAAATCACTAAATAAGCTAAATACACTATATATACTATTTATCGCTCCTAACATTAAGCTATCTAACATAACAACAAATAGTATTTTAGATGTTTCAAAAGAAGATTTAACTCCTACAAAAATTAAAAATACGTCAAATATTATTTCAAGTACATTATTTACAAACTCCCTTTTAATATATTTAGTAGATAAGTTGTTATAATCTTCTATAAGCAAGTTATATTTATGTATACTTTTATTTATAAAATACTTTTCTTTCATATGATTTTTAATTGTAAATATATTGTTAAAATAATTAATTAAACTTGAGTTGAAATTTTCACTTTTAGCTTGTAAATCATAAGTTTTATAATCATACTTTTTGTAAAATGAATAATTAAATATAAAATAAATTAAGATAAATAAGATTGTTACAATTAAAAAATATATGCTGTAACACGAAAGAAAAATTACACAAATAATAATTAAGATAATACTTGAAAATAAAACCTCAACTAGTTTTGAAATCATGTCTTTTACGTAAGATAAATCATTTAATTTTGAAATCAACTCTCCGTCACTATGGATTTTATAAAAATTTAACGGAAGGCTAAAAAATTTATTTATCGCTGGTTTTGTTAACACTTTGTCTACTACTA
>CAVAWS010000065.1:0-3297 GCA_963592455.1 Paratractidigestivibacter sp.
GCTAGTAGTTTAGCATTAAGTGCAATTATTGTACTAAGTGGTTGTTCAGCTGGTAGTAATAGTGGTGAAAGTGTAACTTTTTCATATACAGATGAAGATTTAAATAACTTTGTAACAGATAAAAAAATAAATAGTTTTAATTGGTATGTAATAGAAACATTTGAAGATGGTGAAAATAAACTTAAAATAACAAAGGAAACTACCATAACAAAAATGAGAAAAGACGTAACAAGATATTATTATACTGATGTTTTAAAAGAAGATTACATAGTATATTCAGTGTTATATGATAAAGATGATGAAACATACTGGGTTGAAACAGGTCCTGATATTATGAGTGCTACTCCTCTAGTTACTTATTTAGATAAATATAACATGAGAAAAGCAAGCTACTCTAAAGATGATATTAATACGGTTTATGAAAAAATAAAAGAAGAGTATAATGAAAAAAAAGAATTAGATAAAAAAGGTAAAGTCTTATTAAAAGACAGACCAATGTACTAATTCTTTTTATTTTACTCTTCTATTAAAGATAGTGAAACTTTTTCCTTATCCTTATCTATTTTTATAACATAACATTCAACAATGTCACCAACACTTAATACATCAGATGGATGCTTAATATAATCCTTTGATATTTTTGATATATGTACTAGTCCATCATTATGAAGTCCAATATCTACAAATGCACCAAAATCAATTACATTTCTAACAGTACCCTCTAATTTCATACCAATCTTTAAATCATCAATACTAAGTACATCACTTTTTAAAATTGGTTGTGGCATTTCATCCCTTGGATCTCTATTAGGTTTCTTTAAACTTTGAACCACGTCTTCTAACGTATATGAATCTGTGTTTAATTTATCTATATAATTATCTATGTTTATGTTATTAAGTTTTTCCGTTAACTTAGGTGTTCCAATATCATTGATGTCCAAATTTAATTCTTTTAATAAGTTAAGAACAACATCATAACTTTCTGGGTGTATTCCTGTTTGATCAAGTATGTTTTCACCTTCTGTTATTCTTAAGAACCCAATCGCTTGTTCATAAACCTTATCACTTAACAACTTTTTCTTTTTTATTTCTTCTCTTGAATTAATTCTTCCATGTTCTGTTCTATATGAAATAATTTTATCAATGTTATTTTTCTTTATTCCAGATACATACTTTAACAATGAAGGAGATGCTGTATTAACATTTACACCAACACTATTAACAGCTTTTGAAACGACAAAATCAAGGCTCTCAGATAATTTTTTACCTGCTACATCATGTTGATATAAACCAACACCTATTCCTTCTGGTGGAACCTTAACTAATTCAGATAATGGGTCTTGAAGTCTTCTTCCAATTGATACAGCACTTCTTTTTTCAACTGCTAAATCTGGAAATTCCTCAATTGCTATTTTAGACGCACTATAAATTGATGCTCCAGCTTCTGATACTATTACATATTTACAAGGTAAATTATACTCTTTTATTAGATCAGCACAAAACTTTTCAGATTCACGTGATGCTGTACCATTTCCTATTGCAATTACATCAACATTGTACTTTTTTAAAAGTGCTAATACTTTTAATTTGCAATCTTTAAGAGCTTCTTCACTTATGTTTTTTAGAAAAGGCTTTATAACAAGTGAATCTAGGTATGCACCTGTTTTCGATACAACAGCAAGTTTACAACCATTAACAAAACCTGGGTCAAATGCTAAAACAACCTTTTCTTTCATTGGAGGTGTAAGAAGTAATGACTCTAGATTTTTTCCAAAGTTATCTATTGCTGAATCCATGCCCTTTTCTGTTAAATCTCCTCTAACTTCTCTTTGAACAGATGGGAAAATAAGTCTTTTAAAACTATCTTCTACAGCTTCTTCTATGTATGGTGAGCAAAAACTTTTATCATTTTTTATATTTTTCTTTTTTAAATATTCTAATATTCTATCATTATCTACATCTATTTTTACGTTTATGATATTTTCTTTTTCTGCTCTGTTTATAGCTAGTATTCTGTGTGGTTTTACTTTACTTACAGCTTCACTGTAATCATAATACATTTCATAGACTTTATTTTCATCATTTGCATCTTTTTTTACCTTGGTTACTAATGTACCAAATTTATACATATTTGATCTGATGTATTTTCTGTAAGAAGCATTATCACTTATCCATTCAGCTATTATGTATTTTGCGCCTGTTATAGCATCATTAAGGCTTTTTACGTTCTCATTTATAAACTTTTCAGCCATTTTATTAACATCACCATTTAATGGACAAGACATTATCATTTTAGCTAATGGTTCTAGTCCATTTTTTATAGCTTCTGTTGCTTTTGTTTTCTTCTTTTCCTTGTATGGTCTATATAAATCTTCAACCTCAATTAACTTACTAGCATCCATTATTTGTTTTTTTAATTCATCTGTTAAAAGACCTTTTTCATCTATTAATCTTATTACGTCTTCTTTTCTTTTAAGTAAGTTTACTTGATACTCATAAGCATCCCCTATTACCTTTATTTGTTCTTCGGTAAGACCACCTGTTTTTTCCTTTCTATATCTTGCAATAAAAGGAATTGTATTACCTTCTTGTAACATTTCTAGTGTTACCATTATTTGTTTTGTATCTACATTTATATCATTTGAAATTTCTTTAATTATATTATCATTCATATTATTAATTCTCCTTAGCACTATATAAGTATAACAAAAATTTAAATAAAAAACACTAACTTTAGCAAGCTAGTGTAAAAGGTATTTTACTTAGAATTTCTTTCTTTTCATAAATATTTTTACTACGTAATATAAGAATATTGCCATTAAAATTGCGTATATAAAGCACAATACCATTTCTATTGTTCCTGATGTATATTTTGATATTACTCCTGGAATAGAAGAAGGTATATAAGAGTCTACAAAGTCTTTTACAACTCCAGATGGAATGTAGTTTTCTATTACGTTTAATATTCTAAATAAAATATCTATCATTCCAAAACCAAACATGTATGTTTGTAGTCTTTTTGAGTAAATAACTACAAATACTATCATAACTACTAAAACTATTAAATCTATATACATAATATCATCATCCTTTATAATATATCTATTATTATAATAACATATAAGTATTTTATATTAATATTAAAAATTATAGTGTATGTAAACCTTATGTAAAAAATTAGGGATAAATAAAAAACTAACAAATAATTATTTGCCAGTTTATAAGTCAAAAATGGTGGACCGTTAGGGATTCGAACCCTAGACCCACTGATTAAGAGTCAGTTGCTCTACCAACTGA
>CAVAWS010000066.1:0-1499 GCA_963592455.1 Paratractidigestivibacter sp.
GTGTTTTTGTTCAAATATTTTATTTTCAATTGACACTCTTTGTACTAATCCTAATGAAATAAGTAAATTTATGATAAATGATCCTCCATAAGTATAAAAAGGAAGTGGAATACCAGTTAAAGGAGATAAACCTAAAACCCCTCCCAAGTTAATTATTATGTGAAGCGATATATAAGTTGCTATTCCATAACAAATTATTGCACCTTGTATATTATATGATCTTCTTGCAATCATAAGTATTCTCCATATTATTATAAAATATGCAAGTAAAATTACCACTCCAACAATAAGACCCATTTCCTCGATAATAATAGCAAATATAAAGTCAGTATGAGCTTCTGGAAGGTACAAATACTTTTGTTTACTATTTCCATAGCCACTACCAAGTAATCCTCCACTATTAATTGCAATGTACCCATTACATACTTGATAACCTGTTTTTTTTCTATATCTAGTACATGGTGCTTTGTAATTAAATCTTTCTTTTTGACTATCACTTAATCCCTTACCTGATATAGTCATAGCTAGTGCCATTATTAATATACTAATAATAGTTAAAGAAGAGATTACTAATTTTGTCTTTTTATCATATGGAACAACCAAAAATATAACAAAGCATATTCCTGCTAAAACCATCATAGTACCAAAGTCTGGTTGTTTAAAAATTAAGAATATAAAAATTAACGGAACCATAAATGGAAGTAACTTAGGAATGACACCTGATGGTCTAGTTTTCATTATTTTTTCAAATGCTAATGCCAAATATAAAATTGTAACTATTTTAGAAAACTCACTGGGTTGAATACCAAATCCACCTATTGAAAGCCAACCGGTAATACCATTTATAACATCTTTTTTTATTAAAACGTATATTAATAAGCCTATTATAACAATAACTGCAAGTTTAATTATTTTATTATACTTTTTTATAGGTATTTTAATAATTATTATAGCACCTATTATTCCAATTATGGAAAAAAATACTTGTCTTACAAGAAAATGATAATTTTCACCATATGTCATATATGATTTAAGAGATGATGCACTACCTATCATCATTATCCCAAATATTAATGATATTAGGGACACAAATAATAATGGTTTATCAATTTTATTAAATACTCTTCTCATACTATCCATCCTATCATTAATATAATAACATATTTTTTTATTTTTTAATACCTAGGTGTTTTGAATAACACTTTATTTACATTTTGAGTAAAATAATATAGATAAACATAAAGGAGGTATACTAAGTATGTATTATTATGGATATCAAAGTGGATACGGATACAATTCTCCTTGCACGGGAGGTATTGCATACCCTATTTATCAAACAAATAATAATCAAGGATATGGTTCTGCTATCATATTAGTACTATTTATTTTACTTGTAATTGTAATAGGTTCTAAATTCTTGAATAACTAAGATAAAAATGTAAAGCCTTAGGTTTTACATTTTTTTACTTTTATGATAGAATATTTTTTGTTAAAAAGTG
>CAVAWS010000066.1:1509-10313 GCA_963592455.1 Paratractidigestivibacter sp.
GTGTGGTGGTATTATGTATAAAAAATTAAAAATATTAGATGAAAAAGATAAAAGATTAAGATTGACTAGCAAGGATGTTACTTTTCCAATAGAAAAAAAAGAAAAAGAATTAATTAATAAAGCTATGGAAGAATTAAAACTTAGTCAAATAGAAGAATATTCAGAAAAATATAATTTAAGGCCTGGTATGGGACTTGCTGCTATACAACTTGGCATTGCAAAAAGATGGTTTGTTATAGTAGAAGACCTAGGTGATGAAAAATTTAAGAATTACTTCTTTGCAAATCCTAAAATTATATTACAATCTGAGTCAATGATATATGCAGAAACTGGAGAAGGATGTTTAAGTGTTAATAGAGAGGTTGAGGGAATTGTTCCTAGATGTGCTAGAGTTACAATAGAAGCTTATGATATAGATGGTAACAAATTTAAAATAAGATTAAGAGAAGACATGTCAATTGCTGCTCAACATGAAATAGATCATTTAAACGGAATACTATTTTTTGATCACATAGATAAAAACAATCCTTATAAAGATGCTGATAAATATAGAGGTATTTAAAAAAAAGCAAATTCTTGCTTTTTATTTTGGCCAAATATTATAAAGTGGTGATGATGGTATATTTCTTAAAATCATAAAAATAATGATTACAGCTCCTAACGGATAAAGTAATTTTATAGACGGTACATAGTATTTTTTTCTTAATATAGTACATATTAAAACATATAATAAATATAAAATTATTATTGAAAATAATATAAAGAAAAGTGGATTATACAAAAATGCATTATATATTTTTAATCTAAATATAGATTTTACCATTCTTGTTACACCACACCCTGCACATATTATATTAAAATATAGTCTCCATGGGCATTTATAACCTATTAATGTAAAAAAATTAACTAAAACAAAAGAAATACTTATAAGTCCAATAAGTATTACTATTATCTTTAACAATTTTTTATTCATAAACTATTTAAACATCATCATAGCAGAGATACCATAATTATAGTTAATTGTTGAAGAATCTGATACAAGGCCTACAACTAAAATACAAATCCATATCAATAATATAACAGAAGATACTATTATACCAGCTATTGCAAAACCTTTACCATTTTCTTTTGTTTTATTAACCTGAGTTAAACCTGCGATAGATAAAACTAACCCAAAAATCGTAGTTGAACCACAACTAATTATACCTACTAATGATAATATAAAACCTATAAGTGCTAAAACATTAGTTCCTGATTTATTAACAGTAATATTATTATTTACAGGATTATTAACTCCATTTTGTGCTACACTTTGATTAATAGCTTGTGCATCTATTTTAACATTTTCCTTTTGTTCATTTAACTTAACTTCTGATGCAGATACTACACTTTCTGCCTTTTCGCCACTTTCTTGTTCAACTTTACTTCCACATTTTGCACAAAACTTAGCACCATCATTTAATTTATTACCACAATTTTTACAATACATATATACCTCCGTACATTAAATATTATATTACATTTTATTAAATATAACAACTTATAAAATAATATAATGTAAAAAAGCATGAAAAACATGCCTTCTTTTTAACTTTGAATACTTTCTAAAACTGATGCTGTTATTCCAAAAGCATAAAGTACAATAGCTAAAATTAAGAATATAGAACTAATTACTATACCTGCTATTGCAAGACCTTTACCTTCATTGTTCATGTTTTTAGAATTAACTAATCCAACTATTGAAAAAATTAACCCTAACCAAGAAAAACCTCCACAGCACAAAAGTGATACAAGAGAAATAACAAATCCTGCTACCGCAAATCCATTAGTAGTTTTAACTACTTGTACACTGTTATTTACTGTTTGATTAGTATTTTGCACATTATTATTTTGTTCGTTCATAACTTACTTCCTCCTAATTTAATTATATCAATTATAAAATTTAATATCAACGATTATTTATTTTCCTCTTCTTTTATATCTTCTAATTTTACACTTACTAATTTAGAGACACCAGACTCTTGCATTGTAATTCCGTATAACATGTCAGCATATTCCATGGTTTTTTTCTTATGAGTAATAACTATAAACTGTGTTTTATCCTTAAACTCATTTAAAAACTTACCAAAATTATCAACGTTTACTTCATCAAGTGCTGCTTCTACCTCATCTAAAATACAGAATGGTACAGGTCTTACTTCTAATATAGCAAATAAAAGTGATATTGCTGTTAAAGTTTTTTCTCCACCAGATAAAAGTGATATGTGTTGTAATTTCTTACCTGGAGGTAATGCTTTTATATCGATACCAGTTGTTAAAATATCATCTGGATTAGTTAATTTTAACTCTGCATCTCCACCACCAAATAATTTTTTAAATACTTCCTTAAACTTAACACTTATTTCATTAAAGCTATTTATAAACTTTTCTTTCATTATTTCATCTAACTCTTTAATTATCTCTAATATGGTGTTTTCAGCCTTTAATAAATCTTCTTTTTGACCACTTAAAAACTCATAACGTTTAGATACTCTTTCATACTCCTCAATAGCTCCAACATTTACTTCACCTAATTTTTTGATTTCTAATTTACACTTATCAACTAAGCTTCTAGCTTCCTTAACATCCATATCCAAAAAGTAATTTTCTTTTGCCTTATCAAATGTCATTGAATAATCTTCTGTTAAGGTATTAAGTAAATTATCTAACTTAACATCTGCTCTATTAACCTTTATTTCTAAATCTTTTAACTCTTTTGTCTTCTTATAATACGTAGAATTATTTAACTTAAACTCTGTTTCCTTAGTACTAATATCTTCACTTATGCTATTTAATTCTTCCTTTAAATTATTAACACTATTTTCTATACCTTGTCTTACTTTTTCTTTTTCATAATACTCTTCAACTACCCTGTTTTCTTCTTCTGACAAAGTATTATTCATAACACCATTTATGTTATTTATTTCTTCTTTTATTTTTTCTAACTCACTTGTTGCACTATTTTCTCTTTGCACAACAAATGCAATATTACTTTGTATCTTAGCTCTTTCTTCTAGTATAGAATTTCTGTTTTCAAATAATGTTTTATATTTATCATCTATATTATTTATTTCTTCTTCTGTATTTTGTACTATGTTAGTTATATTTAATAGTTCTTTTTTAGAATCTTCTAAATCATGTTTTAAAGATATTATATTTGTGTTATTCTTTGCTGTACCACCAGTTAAAGAACCACCAATATGAAGTAACTCTCCATCTAATGTTACTATTCTATATCTATAATTAATCTTTCTTGCTATGTAATTTGCAGAATCTAAATCCTTTACTACAATAGTAGTTGCAAGTTGATTTTTTATTATATTATCATAAACTGAAGAATATCTAACCAGCATCGATGCAACATCTATAAACGAAGGATCTTCCTTTAATGATCTATACGTAGCATTATCTATCTCTCTTGGTTTAATTACATTAAGAGGAAAAAAAGTTGCCCTACCATATTTATTAATCTTTAAATAATTAATTGCTTCTTTTGCTGAGAATTCATCATCTGTAACAATGTAATTTGACGCAGCACCTAAAGCTACTCCAATAGCAGTTGCATATATACTATCCGTTTCTATTAAGTTACCAATAACGTTATGAATACCTGCTAACTTAGGATTATCTAAAACGTTTTTAACAGCATAAGGAACCGAAGAATTACTTTCTAATGAATTAGATATCATGTTAATCTTGTACTTTAATTCATTTTCAACTCTAACATTCTTAGTTAAAAAAGCCTCTTTTTCATCACGTACTTTTTTTACATCATTAAATTCTTTATCAACGTTTTCAAATTTTATTATGTTTTCCTTTAATTTTTTATCTAAAACATCTTTATCATTTCTTATACCAAATATTTCATTTTCTTTTCTTAATTTGTTTTCCTTTAAATTAACCAAGTTATCATGAACTTTAACATCTTTTGAATCATACTTCTGTCTTTCTATTATTAAATCTTTTTTACCTTTTAAGTTTTCACAATCACTTGATATATTAATTAATTCCTGCTGTAATTTATAAAATTCTTCTCTTTTTTTAGTTTCATTTAATTTTAATTCTTCTATCTTAGAATTATCTAGGTTATTATTAGATTCTATTTCTATTAACTCTTCACTTAACTTAGATACCATTTTCTTATCCATCTGATATGTAGAATTAATTTCATTTACTTCACTAACTATTAATGAAACCTCAATATCTTCTAATTTCTTTCTATTTTCTAAGTACTTTTTAGCATCATCACTTTGTTTTTTTAATGGTTTTAAATTACCTTCTATTTCATAGATTATATCATTAACCCTAGACATATTATCATGAGTTCTATCTAGTTTTCTTAATGCTTCATCTTTTCTTTTTCTATACTTTATAACATTAGCTGTTGCTTCAAATACTACTCTTCTTTCCTCAGGCTTATTAGATAAAATAGTGCCTATATCACCTTGAGATATTATATTAAATGACTCTTTTGATGTACCCGTATCAACTAATATGTTTTGAATATCTTTTAATCTGCATTTTTCATTATTTAAGTAATATTCATTTTCTCCAGTTTTATATACACATCTTTTAATAGAAACCTCTGTATAATCAATTGGTAAAAACTTATCAGTGTTATCAAAAACCAAAGTTACACTTGCACTTGATGATGCTTTTCTTGACTTACTACCAGAAAATATAACATCACTCATTAATCCTTCTCCACGTAATTGTTTAACTGATTGTTCTCCTAATACCCATCTTACAGCATCTACTATATTACTTTTACCACTTCCGTTAGGTCCTACTATTGCCGATATTTTATTATCTAAATTAATTGTAATTTTTTCAGCAAAAGATTTAAAACCTACGATTCTTATCTCCTTTAAATACATAAAATCACATCCTAAATACTAGCTTCTTTTTCCAAAGCACTTTTTGCAGCATTTTGCTCTGCTTCCTTTTTAGATTTTGCTGTTCCTGTTCCTAAAACAATGTCATCTACTAATACATTTGTAGTAAATAATCTATCATGTGCAGGTCCTTGTTCATTAACTAATACATATTTAATTGACTTTTTATCAGTTTGAACAAGTTCTTGAAGTCTTGATTTATAGTCCATAAAAAATACTTCTGGAGTTTTTTCTATAAATGGAATAGCAACACTATAAACAATTTCCTTAGCTTTTAAATAACCTTGATCTTGATACACAGCACCTAAAAACGATTCAAACATATCAGCATATATTGCCTTATGATTATTAACATTATTTTTTTCTTCTCCAACACCTAACTTAGCATAATTCTTAAAATTTAATATATTTGCATATTCATATAAAGCATTTTCACACACATACATTGATCTTATTTTTGTCATTTTACCTTCTTCATAATCAGTAGTATTATATAAATAATCACTCATTATTAAATCCAGTACCTTATCTCCTAAAAATTCCAATCTTTGATAATCTCTAGGTAAATTATGTTCATTACAATATGATGAATGTGAAAAGGCTATATCATAAATTTCCATATTATCTGTTTTTATATTAAAATCATCTAATAATTTCATTTTATCACCCCCTAAATTATAACAAAAAAACTAGATTAAATCTAGTTTTAATATTATTTAGTAGGTACTATTTTATCCTTACCACCCATATAAGGTCTTAAAACTTCTGGAATATTAATAGATCCATCAGCTTGTAAATTGTTTTCTAAAAATGCAATTAATGCTCTTGTTGATGCTAAAACAGTATTATTTAGTGTATGTGCATACTCTTTTGTTCCGTCTTCTTTTTTATAACGAATACCAAGTCTTCTAGCTTGTGCATCAGTTAAGTTTGAACATGATCCAACTTCAAAATATGATTTTTGTCTTGGACTCCATGCCTCTATATCACATGATCTATATTTTAAATCAGCTAAATCACCAGTACAACATACTAACTTTCTAACAGGTATATTTAAATTATTAAAAATTTCAACTGTGTATTTCCACATTTTCTCGTACCATGTATCACTATCTTCTGGTTTACAAATAACAATCATCTCTTGTTTTTCAAATTGATGAACTCTATATATACCTCTTTCTTCTATACCATGAGCTCCAACTTCTTTTCTAAAACAAGGAGAATATGAAGTCATTGTTATTGGAAGTTCTTTTTCTTTTAACATTTGATCTTTAAACTTACCAATCATAGAATGTTCTGATGTACCAATTAAGAATAAGTCTTCTCCTTCTATCTTGTACATCATTGCATCCATCTCTTCAAAAGACATAACACCTGTTACAACATCACTTCTAATCATAACTGGTGGAATTGCATATATAAAACCTTTATCAATCATGTAATCTCTTGCATAAGAAAGCATTGCAGAAGTAAGTCTTGCAGCATCACCTAATAAGTAATAAAAACCATTACCACTAGTTCTACCAGCAGATTCTTTATCAAGACCACATATACTATCTAATATGTCTGCATTATATGGTATTTCATAATCTGGTACTCTTGGTTCACCAAATTTTTGTTCTTCAACGTTTTCTTTATCATCCTTACCAATTGGTACATCATCTGCAACAATATTTGGTATAACCATCATTTTTTCTTTAATTTGTTTTTCAAGTTCTACTTCTTTTTCTTCTAACTTTGGCAATTTATTTTTATATTCTGATACTTTCTCTTTTAACTTATTAGCACCATCTATATCTTTATTACGCATAAAATTACCAATTTCCTTGCTAAGTGTATTTATTTTACTTCTTGCATTATCAGCGTCAGTCTTAGTCTTTCTATACTCAATATCTAAATCATAAATCTCATCAACAAGTGGTAATTTTTGATCTTGAAACTTCTTCTTTATATTTTCTTTTACTAATTCTCTATTTTCTCTTATTAATTTAATATCTATCATTTTTACATCTCCTCTAACTTTGTAATTATTTTTTCATAAGAAGGCATATACCTTTCTTCTACTCTTAACTTATCCTTAATACTTGGATTTTCTATCCTTGATAAATCTATGTTATTTTTTAAATCAGCAAGTTTTACTTCTAACGCTTCTTTTGAACCATTATTAACTATCTTATCTATGTAACTACTATATTCACAAGGTTTTACTCTTGTTAACATTTCTATATCATTAACTATTTTCTTAGAAAAACCAATATCTAATAAATCTTCTTTAGTAACTTTTTTATCTTCCATCACATCGTGTAATAAGGCTATTATCTTTTCTTCCTTTGTTTTTACATTCTTATACACATATAAAAGATGAAGTATGTATGGTGCTCCTCCTTTATCAGTTTGATTATCAAAAAGTATAGTAGCTATTTCAAGTGCCTTATAAATTAAATCATCACTGTTTTTTAACTCCTCATACTTTTCTAAAGTTAAATACTCTTTTAACATATTAATCCTCCTTTTTTGGTATTACAACCTCTTCAAATCTATATTTTTGCTTTACATCAGGATACTTTTCATGATCAACCTCTGATAAAAACATATCAAGTGGTCTTGCAAAGCTTGCGCAATTATCATATAAACGTCTATATATTACAAGTGTTTCTCTAGTTTCTGAGTGAACTGCTAAACTCTCTACCAAGTATAAATTACCCTTAAAATGTCTATAAATGCTTTTTAATTTTATTTTTCTCATCATTAACTCCTTTAAATAAAAAAAATAAGCTTAAATGCTGGAGTGATATTTACCACGGTGCCATCCTGCTTATTCTTAATTAGTATAACGGTACTTGCCGCAGATGCTTTTTATACATCCGTCTTAGAAGTAGATTCATTAGCAACTATTATTATCTTCCACCAAACAATAACTCTCTATAAAATACATTAACTAACTACTATTCTTCGTCATCAATTTAAATATACTTTTATATTACAATAATTTTCTTAGTCTGTCAATTGCTTAAAAAATCAGAATTAAATTCTGATCATTTTACATATTAACATTATGATAAACTTTTTGTACATCTTCTACATCATCTAGCATAGTAAGTAACTTATCAAAATTTTCTTTATCTTCACCTTCCAAAGTTACCATTTCATTTGGAAGATATGTTACTTCATCAACTATAAATTCTGCATTAGCTTTTGCATTTGTTATAGCATCCTTAATTTTATATAAATCTTCAGGTGCACCATATATGTTTACATTATTATCTTCAGTTTCTATTTCTTTTGCATCTACTTCACCTAATAATAAAGCTTCAAGCACTTCATCTTCACTCATATCTTTTACTATTACTACTGATAAATGTTCATACATATGAGAAACACAACCAGATACACCCATCTTACCTTTTGACTTAGTAAATGCATTTCTAACCATACTAACAGTTCTATTAACGTTATCTGTTAAACAATCTACCATAACTGTTGCACCACCAGATGCAAATCCCTCATATCTAACAGATGTATAGCTTTCATCAACACCACTATTTACTTTATCAATTGCTCTTTTAATTACATCAGCAGGTACTTGTTCTTTTTTAGCTTTTTCAATTAAATGTCTTAAATTTAAATTACCATTTGGATCTGTTCCACCTTGTTTTGCAACACTGTATATTTCTTTTGCATAGCTGGAATACACCTTAGCTTTTGCAGCACCTGTTTTAGCTTTACTAGCTGCTATATTTGGAAATCTTCCCATAATTTCATCTCCCTAATTCACATAAATAAAATTTTCTTAATAAATTTAACATTAATATAATAACACAATAAATAGTATTTGTAAAAGTAATTGTTTATAAAATAATATATCAGTCC
>CAVAWS010000067.1:0-2896 GCA_963592455.1 Paratractidigestivibacter sp.
GTTATAACGTTTTTAATTCTTGTTTTAGTTGCAATATTATTTATAAATTACATAATTCAAGGAATTAAAAATAGACAAAAGATAAAAAAGATATTAAAAGATAAAAAAGAAAATGTTAAAGAAGAAAATGTTAAAGAAGAAAAGATAGAAGAAGTAAAAGAAGAAAAAAATGACACTAACATATATAAATATGATGAAGATAAAACAGAGATACAAGACATTGCATCATCAATAGAAAAAGCTTTGATGGAAGATGCACCTATTAGTTTAACTAACTTTGAAGAAGATCAAGAAAAAACTGCAATTATATCAATTGATGAGTTATATAAAAAAGCTAAAGAACTAGAAATGATTGAAGATGAGCAAACAGGTGTTAATTATTTAGAAAAATATAATTTAGATGCTAGTGTTGAAGAACCTGAGAAAAAGGAAGACAATACGCCAATTAAATCTTTTAAAGTATCACAGGTAATTTCTCCTGTATATGGTGTAAAAAAAGAGGTAATTAACAAAGATAAATATTAAGAAGCAAAAGATGGCTTCTTGATTTTTTTAAGGAAGTGATTTTAAATGAAAGTAGCTGTATGTACATTAGGTTGTAAAGTTAATACATATGAAAGTGAATTTGTTATAAAAGAATTTATTAAAAGAGGATATACGTTAACTTCATTTTCTGATGATACTGCAGACGTATATTTAATAAATACATGTACTGTTACTAATACAAGTGATCAAAAATCAAGAAAAATGATAAGACAAGCAAGACGTAAAAATAAAAATGCTGTAGTTGTTGCAATGGGATGTTTTACTCAGATAAGGAATAATGACAATGATATTATGGATTTTGTTGATGTTGTAATTGGTAATAGAGATAAAAGTAAGATAGTTGATTTAACTGAAAAATTTATTAAAGACCATAAAAAGATAACTAACATAGAAGATATTAATGAGTCTGATTTTGATGATATGGAAATAAGTTATTTTAATACTAGAACAAGAGCGCTTGTAAAAATAGAAGACGGTTGTGAAAACTTCTGTTCATACTGCATAATACCATATGTAAGAGGTAAGGTAAGAAGTAAAAAACCAGAAAAAGTGTTAGAAGAAGTAGAAAGATTAGCAAAAAACGGGTACAAAGAAATTGTTTTAACAGGTATTCATACAGGACATTATGGAGCAGATTTAGAAAATTATGATTTTAGTGATTTATTAAGAGCCTTAGAAAAAATAGATGGTATTGATAGAATTAGAATTTCATCAATAGAAATAATGGAATTAAATGATAAGTTTTTAAACGTTTTAAAAGATTCTAAGAAAATAGTTAACCATATCCATATACCTCTTCAAGCTGGAAGTAATCATGTATTAAAACTCATGAATCGTAAGTATGATAAAGAGTATTATTTAGATAGAATAAATAAAATAAGAAAAATAAGACCAGATATGGCTGTTACAACTGATGTTATAGTAGGTTTTCCTTCTGAGACTGAAGAAGATTTTAATGAGACAATAGAGTTTGTAAAAAAGGTAAACTTTGCAGGCGGACACGTATTTCCTTTCTCAAGAAGAAATGGTACTCCAGCAGCTAAAATGACAGGTCAGTTAACTAAGGAAGAAAAACATATTAGATGTAAAACATTAATAAGTGTATTTGATAGTTTAGAAGAAAGTTATTACAAAAAACACATTGGAAGTACATTAATTGTTATTCCTGAAAACTATGAAGATGGCATTTTAACTGGTCACACTGATAATTATTTAAAAGTTAAATTTAATGGATGTGAAGAACTATTAGGAAAAGAAGTTGAAGTTAAGATAGATAAGTATGGAAATAAAATATTACTTGGTAGTATGAATTAGGTTAAAGTAGGACTCATTGCCTTGCTTTTTTTATATGCTTTTGATATACTAAGCCTTAATTTGAAACAGCGGTGGTAAATGTGAATAAATATAATAAATTTTATAATAAAAATGAAAATAAAACAAAATTAATTTTTGATGAGTTATTAATGCAATTTATGATGAGTAAGATAAAAGCAAATGATAAAAATTATAAGGTAGATGGTAAAAATTATGTATATAAGATTCTTAACTTATCTAAATATGATTGTGAAGTTAAAAATAATATAAAAAAATTAATTAGTAAGTGTAATATAAGTTTTATATACATGTGTTATATTAATGCAATTAATTACTTATCTTGCAAAATTAAAAATGAAAATTCATTTAATAAATCATTTGATCTTAAAACAATTGAAAACTCATTTATAGAATCAGGGTTAGTTAAAGAAATATTGCATAAAAAAGATAATGATACTGTCTTAGAATTAATTTTACCAAATAATGATGTAGTGATGGTTGATTCATGTGCTGTAAGTCAAAATTTAATTGATTATATATGTGATGATTGTCATAATTTTTCTAGAAGTATGCTTAATTATGATATGTATAAAAATAATTATGATGTTATGATTTGTACTGGAATTATAAAACATATTTTTGGACGTAAAATGTATCACACTGTTATTGTTGATCAAGGTAATGTTAAGGACTTTGCAAATAATATAAAAATGCCTTTAGAAGACTATATTAATTTGTTTGGCTTTAATATAATTAATATGCAGGATAAAATATCCTTTTTTGCAACCGTAAATAAGCTAAACCATGATGATATAGAATTTAAAGATAGTGATTTAAATGAACCGTTAAAATGCACTTTAAATAAGCAAATGAATGAAAAAACACTAAAAAAATAAATAGTGTTTTTTATTTCGACTATTTTCTTAAAAATAATTTGTATAATAAATGCTTCGAAAGGGAGTTTTGTATGAATTATTATAAAGAAATAAAAAATTTAATAGAAGAAAAAGAAGTAAATGATAAGGTTAGATACTTA
>CAVAWS010000068.1:0-1346 GCA_963592455.1 Paratractidigestivibacter sp.
ATTTCCAACCGGATAATAAACTGGAAATATCTTATATAATTTTCCGTTTATTTCTTTATCAAAACACTTTTTTCTAACCTCAGATACTGATATTTTTTTACCTAAAATAATAGAACTTACCTGATTACCAAACGTAATAATTATTTTAGGATTTACTATATCAATTTCCTTTAATAATAATTCTAAGTAACTTCCTAAAATTTCGTCTGACAAAGGTCTTGCATCAATTTGAGTACATTTTCCTAAGTTTGTTATAAAATAGTTTTTATTTTCTACTTCATGATATACTTTTTCTGCAAAATCATAATCCCAATTTTTTGGCCTTTTTTCTCTTATTTCATTATATAAGGTATCACTTAAAAGTCCTACTTTGTAAAATAACGTCCATATGTTTTTTGTACCAATCCAAGGAGATTTTATACCTTTCCAAGTATTTTTGCTTGCTATATTTCTTCCTGTTGGATTCATAAATACAAAACAAATATCTGGATTATTTATTTTTCCTCCGTTTGTAATTGCATCCAAACTTTTATCACCATACTTTTTTTGCATTCTGTTATAGCTTTTATCAAGTTTTAAAAGCTTTTCTTCTCTGCTTTTTAATTCTGTCATAATTTTCTCCTAACTTACTTAAACACATAAAATCCAAATATAAATCCGCATAAAGCACCAATTAAATGTCCTGTATGTGATATGTTATCTTTTTTAAATATTCCTGAAATAATTTCGTTTGCAACATAGAAAATGCATATTAAAATTAACGTTATTGGTACCTTTCCAGTTGTTATATTAACAAATGAAGAAAGAATTATAAGCATAAATACAATCCCACTTGCACCAAGAATTTTTTTATTTGTAAAAACCGAGTTAATTATTCCAGTTATAACAGCTGTTACTAAAATCATAATAGCTAAATTCTTACTACCATACTTTTCTTCTATCATAGGACCAATTAAAAGAATGTATAAAAAATTATTCATAAAGTGGTTCCAATCTGCGTGACCAAATATGTGAGTTACTAACCTTACATAAGTAAGTGGTTTTAGTAAACTACTTCTGTAAGATGAAAATAAAATATTATTACTCTTACCCTTAGTTATGTAATTTAGTATAAGTGCTACAAATGATATAAAGAAAAAGGTTAATATAACAACTGAGTTATAACCTAAATGATTAATAAATTCCATGACTACCATCCTCTTTCTAATTATATCATAATATAACATTTATAATTAAAGCTTTTTATCTTTTTTACCTATAGACTTTACTGGATTTGACTGTTGATGCCAGTTTTCATACAAATTACCAGATGGGTCTATTGATAAGTCAAATGTTCTTTTAATTGC
>CAVAWS010000068.1:1356-4889 GCA_963592455.1 Paratractidigestivibacter sp.
ATCTAGTTCTTTTTTAGTAATATAATTTTGAACTGCAACAGAAAATCCATCTTTATCTTTAAACACATAAGAAACATATCCTCCAGTTGCATATATTGGAAATTTATTTCTAAAACCATTTTCTTTTAAGTAATTAATTAAGTCATCAAAAACTTTTGGATCTATGTTTAAATTCTTCGAATAAATATCCTTTGCTCCCATTGAATTGTCTTTGTGTAAATCATTAAAGGATACTTTTTTAACACCTATTTCTTTTGCAAACTTTACGTATAAGATAATATCTTCTAAATTGTCTAAGCCTCCATTAAAGCAGGTTGCTGCAAGTGTCACATCAGGATTTTTACTAACTAATCTTTCTATATCTTTTTTTGTCATCATGTTAATTGGACTAATCTTAAATATTTTAGAGTTTTTTACATCGTCTATTAAGTGCCTACTTAAATTAATTTTAAGATTATTCATAACATAATCATCATCTATAATTTTAGGATTACTTCCATTAGTAAACATATGAAAATCTATTTTTTTATCAAAATAATCACATATTTTTTTAACATCATCTAACTTAAGAGTTGGCTCTCCTCCTCCAAATACTGCTATGTTAATATAGTTTTGTATTTTTTCTAAGGTACTTTTTATCATTTCTAAATTATAATTACATTTATCAAAAGAAGAATTTCTGCAAAATTCACATCTTCCGTTACATAACCTACTTAACTCTACGTATACTTTAGTTAAAAAACTTATAGAACCGTTAGCAACACTTCTTTGTGCACTTATATTTTCTTGCCAGCTATCATACTTAATACTAGGTAAACATAATTTTGTATAAGTGTTTTTAAGATTGCCATAATCATATAAAAAGTAATCAACTGGTTTTAATAAATCTCGTAAACTATTATCAACTTCCACGTTATCAAATTCATTATTTGAAAACTCAAAAACTGCTAATAAAGATATAGGTAAGTTTTCTGCTTTAACATCTTTTATGTGAACACCTTTTATTTTTCCCTTAAAAAAATCATATCTTTGATTAACATCCATCGCGGGTTTTAGCTTTTCATACATTCTTTTTAAATGACCTTGTTTATCATATTTTAAAATGCTTTCAGCTTCTTTTTTATGAGTAGACATTTTAATTTCTATATCATTTATCCCAAAATACTTAGATTCTTCATGATAGAAAAATGATGATATTGCAAATAAAACTAAATATGATGGTATTTTTAAATCAGGATTTTTTCTTATTGTATTTATATCAAATCTAGTAAAATTTTTACGATCTATAGACTCATCATAATAATCAAAATCTTGTTTTAAATAAAAGTCATCTAATATAACATCATATAATTCTCTAAATTCATGGTAATTTGTATTTTTAAAACTGCATCCACCATAACATACACCATAAAAATAAAAATCTTCTATTTTAAAATATGATAAATCACAGTTATCAAAGATACAATTACTGATAAAAATACTCTTATAGGGATAACTATGATGATATGTTTCTCCAATGGTTTCACGTAATTTACCAGGTTCAAATTTAATATTTGTATTTGAAAAATCAGTATTATAAAATACGCAATCATACCATGCTTCTTTTGGAATGTTACTTAAATCTAGGCTCGATAAATCTAAGTTACTAAAATTTTTAATTAATAACTTTTTTCCATTCCATATCTTACTTATATCATCTATCTTCTTTCTTTTCATAACAATCACCTGTTAGCTACTTATTATATCATAAGTATTAAAAAAATTATGGCTTATAAATACCATAATTTCTCACCATTTTTTCTTACCTCTTTAATGATACCACCACCTAAGCATATATCACCATCATAAAATACACATGCTTGGCCTGGAGTTACTGATTTAACACCTTGTGGGTACTTAACTAATATTTCATCATCATTTAACCACTCTAGACTAACTTCAACATCTTTTTGTCTATATCTAAACTTTGCTGTACATTTTTCTTTCTTTTTTTCATAAGTCCAGTTTATTTGATCTACAACGCAAGATGTTGTAATTAAATATTCATCATTACCTGATTCTATGTACAAAATATTTTTATTTAAATCCTTACCAACTACAAACATTCTATCTTTTGTACCACCAATATCAAGGCCTCTTCTTTGACCTATTGTATAATGCATAAGTCCTATATGATTTCCTACTTTTTTACCAGTTTTTATATCAACTATCTCGCCAGGCTGATTTGGTAAGTAATTCTTTAAGAAGTTAGAAAAGTTTCTTTCTCCAATAAAACATATTCCAGTTGAATCTTTTTTCTTAGCTGTTACTAAGTCATATTCTTCTGCTATTTTTCTAACGTCTGGCTTTATCATATCTCCTACCGGAAATAAAACGTTTTTAAGTTGCTCTTTAGATACTTGTGATAAAAAGTATGACTGGTCTTTATTGTCGTCTTTAGCACGCATTAATTGTCCATCTTTTACTCTGCAATAATGTCCCGTTGCAATATAGTCTGCTCCTAGTTTTTCTGCTTCTTTAGCAAATTGATCAAACTTAATATACTTATTACACATAATATCTGGATTAGGTGTTCTTCCCTTTTTTAATTCATCTAGAAAGTAAGTAAATACATAATCCCAATATTCTTTTATAAAGTCTTTACGATAAAGTGGTATTCCAAGTTTATCACATACTTTTTTAGCATCATTATAATCAACTTCTTGAGGACATATTCCCTCATCAGTTGTTGGTGCACCTTCTATTTCACCATCTGCAAAAGAATCCCAGTTACGCATAAAAAGACCAATTACTTCGTAACCTTGTTTTTGAAGCATAATTGCAGCGACTGATGAATCGACGCCACCACTCATTCCTATTACTACCTTTTTCTTCATAAGTACCACTTCCTTTTTTCATCTTTTATATTATAGCACAATCAAATATTTATTTAAATATATAGTTTAATTGACAAGTATTTTTTATTTTGGTAGTATAAACTTAATTTATGAAAAGAGGCTCATCATGAAAAAAGTAGGAATAATAGCAGAATATAATCCATTTCATAATGGTCATATATATCATTTAAAGGAAGCTAAAAAAATGTTTAATGATGCCTATTTTATTTTAGTACTAATTGGTAACTTTACCCAAAGAGGAGATGTTAGTGTACTAAATAAATGGGATAAAACATCTATTGCACTAGAATATGGTTATGACTTAGTTGTTGAACTTCCGTTTAACATATCAACATCTTCAGCTAATTATTATGCTAAAGGTGCAATAGAAATATTAGATAAATTAAAGTGTGACTTTCTAGCATTTGGTAGTGAATCAAATGATGTTGAAATGTTAAAAAAGATTGTAAGTATTACAAATAATAATAAAGAATATGAAAGTAAAATAAAGTATTATTTAAATGAAGGTTATAACTACCCTAAATCATGTTCACTAGCGTTAAATGATATATCATCTATCATGATAGATAAACCAAATGATGTATTAGCATTAGAATATGTACGTGCAATCTATAATTTAAATAGTAATATTAAACC
>CAVAWS010000068.1:4899-9003 GCA_963592455.1 Paratractidigestivibacter sp.
GTATTAAAAGAACGAATAAATATCACGAAGAAGAAATATTAAATAATATTACAAGTGCATCATCTATTAGAAAAAACATTAATAATAAATGTTTGATAAAAAATACGATGCCTACTTCTTCTTTTAATAAAATAAGTGATATTAAACTAAATGACTACTTTAATTACATAAAGCATGAAATAATTACAAATGATAATTTAAATGAAATATTAGATGTTGATGAAGGTATAGAAAATAAGATTAGAAAAGAAATATTTAACGTATCAAACATAGATGAATTAATAATGAAAATAAAATCAAAAAGATATTCTTATAACAGAATTAAAAGAATGCTTTTACATATTTTAAGTAAGACAAAAAAAGATTATAATACAAAAATAAATTATATTAGAATTCTTGGTCTTAATCAAAATGGTAAAAAAATAATTAAAAGCATAAAAAATAGTATAGATGTTCCAATAATAACTAAATATAAAAAAGAATATGATATTTTATTTAAAGATGATATTAAAGCATCTAAGCTTTACTCTTTAATTACAGATTATGATTATAAAGAAGATTATAAATCAAGTATAATAAAAGAAACTAAAAACTAGTTTCTTTTATTATCTATTAATCTTTTTGTAATCTCTTTTTTATTATCTTCCATGTATTTATTAATCTTCTTAATACCTAAATCAGCAGCTTCTTCATATAATAGTTTCATTTCTTTATCTGATAATAAAAGTGTATCTTGTAATTCAGATGATGTAAAATTATGTTTTTTAATTAATGATAGCATTGTAAATAACATAAACTTATCTTCCTTTAACTTCTTTAACTCATTATCGTCATATAATACGTCATTAATACTTAATGCTATGTAAGATAAAAGCTTATCATTAATGTTATCCATCTTTTTATCTGCTTTTTTATCCTCATTTAAAGTCTTAGGTTTGTTATTTTCTTCTTTTTTTGTTTCTTCTTTTTTAATTATTTCTTTTTCATCATTTGAATTATTGTTTTCCATCTTTTCTTTTTCTTTTTTTATGCTTTCATGAACTTGTTTTATAACAACTGATATGTAAGAAGGACTTATGTTTGTACTTTCTTTAATAGATGCTTGAGGCATACCATCAATAAAGTATAGTTTAGCTACCTTTGCTTTCTTACCAGATGAAAGATTAGATATTACATTATAAACAAACTCTTGTGAAACATCATACCTTTTTGCTAAGTCAGAAACTGTTTCTGGTGTTTTCTTAGCTGCTCCTCTTACTTTTTTAACTTTATTTTCTTCTTTTACTGTCTGGGCATTATTTACCTTACTTTTTTCTGGTACTTTTTCAGGTTCTTTATTTTCATTTGTCACTTCTTTTCCTTCTTTAATATCCTTTAACATTTCTTTAGATTCACTTATCTTTCTATAAACAGTTACTTTTGATATACCAAGTTCATTTAATATCCATTCCATACTTTTTGCATCTGTTAATATACCATACATATAACGCATTATCTCTTTATTTTTTGAAGGTAATTTATCAACCAACTCTCCCAACTCCTTTTCACTTTTTAAATCTAGGCTTTTCATTAACGAATCTTTATCATTTCTTTTTCTTGCCATGCCATCTTCTCCTTTTATGTCATCTAAGTTATTTTCTTTAACAGTATCTACTACTTTGCTATTCTCTTTTTCCTCTTTTACCACATCTTTTATTATTTCTTCTGTTTTTTTCATATTATTTATTTTTATAAGTCCTTTATATATACCAACGATTAACTTTTGCTCATCAGTACTTAAATTATTATATAAAAAGCTCTTTGTTCCATCATTAAAAAACTTCTCGTTAAACATTCTTTTATATTTAAAATCAAGACTTTCTTTTGCTTTTAATATATCATTCATTTTAAAGTACTTAAAATAATTTTTTAAATTCCCATATTTTGTTTGTTTAATGTATCTTGCTCTTTTTAATAATTCATATTTTAAAAATTCAGATAAATCAGGTTTTTCATTATCTTTTCTAAAATTAATAAATTCTATATCTAATACTTTTTGATCAAATATTTTAAGATAATCAATATTTTCTATATCAACATAATCATAAATCTTCTTTATTTGATTAAATCCTTGTTTTATATATAAAGATTCACTATCTGTAATACATATTTCTTTTTCAAAATCAAGTTTCTTACCATAAAGGCTAATTAAACTATTATATAGGTTCCCATTTGCTAAACTAAGACAAAAATAAAATTTTATATAATCATCCATACCATAATCTAACGGGCTTAATTTATTCACCATAATATCTCACCTTCTTATATTTATAATACATTATAAAAAGACAAAATGCTAGTCTTTTGCCTTGAATAAAAGTGAAAATATAAAACCAAATACAATTGCTGCTACTATACCAGTTGATGTTAAGTTAAACATACCACTTAAAAGTCCAAGTATTCCTGATTCATGAGCTTTATCCAAAGCTCCATGGATAAGAGAATGACCAAAGCTTGTTATTGGAACAAGTGTTCCTGCACCAAACCATTTAATAAATTTATCATATATTCCAAACGAGTCTAAAAAGCATCCAAAAATTACAAACATAGTTGTTACATGTCCTGGAGTTAACTTAGTATTATCAAGTATTATTTGTCCTATCAAACAAAGTGTTCCTGCAAATATAAATGAATATAAAAACATCATAATACATTCTCCAAACATACTAAGTGTGCTATTGACGGAATAGATAACTTTTGATTATTCATAGTAGGACTCATTAATGCTCCAGTTGCTATTAAAAGGACTTTTTTAAACTCATTATTACTTAGTTTATTAATTACATAATTCTTTGTAACAAGTGCTATTGTAACTGGTCCTGATGCTCCAGCATTTACTTTTTTCTGTAACTTTCTATCATATAAAATACTACCTGCATCCTCTAATTTTTCAGATACATCTATATTATAAAACTCTTTCATATACTTAGATAATATTTCTTTACCATAAACCCCTAAATCACCAGTTAATATAAGATCATAATCACTAGGTTTTGTATTAGTATTTGATAAATAATCATATAACGTTTTAGCTGCTGCAGGTGCCATTACAGAACCCATGTCATTTGCATCATCTATTCCCATATCAACAACACTTCCAATACAAGCACTAGATACTTTTATATTTGATTTTTCATCTGATACTAAAAATGATGTAGCTCCTGTTGCAGTATAGGTAGATCTCTTAGGTTTAGGAGCTCCATACTCAACTGGATTTCTAAACTGCCTTTCTGCAGTCATATTATGAGATGATGTGTTAACTAGCACGTTATTAATCTTTTTATTCTTTAAAAAAGAAGATGCAACAATTAACTCTTCACAAAAAGAAGCACAAGCGCTATATACACCTATAAAAGGTTTATCAAAAGAAAGTGCTGAATAAGAGTTAGCTACTATCTGATTTAATAAATCTGCGCCAATTATAACATCTATATCATCCATCTTCTTATTTGCTTTTTTAAGTGTTAAAGAAACTGCATCCTTAATCATTTTTACCTCTGCACTTTCAAAAGTCTTTTCACCTGCATAATAATCATCATATACTTTATCATATAGCTTTCCAAAACTTCCCTTATATTCATCTTGGCATGCAACTGATGATGATTTACCTAAATATATATTATTAAACTTAATAGTCATATTCTACCCTCCAAAAAATAAATATCTTACTATACCAAATACGTAAGCAGATATAACTCCATATAAAATAACACTACCTGTTAACTTAAATGCGTTAGCACCCATACCAGTTACAAATCCTTCTTTTTTATAATCAATTATACTTGATGTCATTGCATGAGCAAAACCAGTTATTGGAACTATTAACCCTGCCTTAGCAAAACTAACTAAATTATCAAAAAAGCCCATTGCTGTAAATAAACAAGCAAAAAATATTAATATAACCATCATAACGCTAGTTGATTCTTTGTAAGATAAATTAAACTTACTTTGAAAAAGAACAACTAATATTTCAGCTAGCAAACCTATTAGTCCACCAACTATAAAAGCTATTAACCCATTTTTTAGTTTATTCTCCTTTGGAACAATAGTACTAATGAGTTTTTT
>CAVAWS010000069.1:0-3336 GCA_963592455.1 Paratractidigestivibacter sp.
GATTCGAACCCTAGACCCACTGATTAAGAGTCAGTTGCTCTACCAACTGAGCTAACGGTCCACATAAAATTAAGTATTTTGCAATTTAAATTCATGTTTAAAAACATAATTAACTTTCAAATACTTAAATAGTATAACACATATTTTTTATTTTGGAAATATTTTTTTTAAAATTATGCAATTAATCTTCTAATATTGGTATTTTAACAATGTAATTGTTACCTATCTTGATGTATTTCTTTACCTTATTATTAACTATAACATCTTTAGATGACTTAAAATATATCTCTCTTTCACTTGATAAACTATCTATTTTTTCCAAAGACGTTGTATAAGCTATAACGGGATGCCCATACAGCATTATAGTTAATCTAGCACATCCTGTTTCTGTAAAAAATGAAACCCAACAAAATGAAAGTAATAATACCATTATTGCTATGTTAATTATTTTTAAACCAGCTTTGATTACAAAAATTACTAAACCTATCATTAAAATTAATACTATCCACTTTGAAATGTCTGCTACCACCATATAAAATCAACTCCTATAACACTTAACTAATATAATAAATAATATGATATTTTTATTAACAAATGTCTATTTTTAAAATATACTAACCAAATAATAACATAAGTTAACAATAATAACAATAAATATATACAAAATCATTATTAACTTTTTTATATGCATTTATCATAAATATTTTATCATTAAATTAAGCATTTTAAAACCCAAACATAAAAGTCTGGGTTTCTTGTCAATTTGGTGCGGGTAAAGGGACTTGAACCCCCACGGATTACTCCACTAGATCCTAAGTCTAGCGCGTCTGCCAATTTCGCCATACCCGCACAAAATAAAAAAAATATAAGTGGTGGACCCTGTAGGACTCGAACCTACGACCGATCGGTTATGAGCCGATTGCTCTAACCAACTGAGCTAAGGGTCCGTCTCACACTTGCTTTTATATATTACCATATAATTTAAACTTAATCAATATAATTATTTAAAAAAATTAAAAAAAATGATGATTTAATCACCATTATTTAACATATTTAATAAATCTATCTTAAATTTATCTTTTTCAGAGTTAGCTTTAGATATCATAACACCCTTATAAGCTTCTAATTCTTGCTTATGTCCCTCAGACAATAATGACTCTGGAGTAATTGTTTCAAGTATTACAGTATGAGAATTTTCGCATACAGAATAATGAAGAACAACTTCGCCATGAACTCTAACAAACAAATCATCAGTAGGTAACTTTAATTCGTAGCTTTTAGTGTTTTCCTTGCTATTTACACCAACTAATTGTCCTAAGAAATTACCTTCCTTTATTTCTGGATAAAATTCAAATACCATCTTTTTATAAGCTAGCATATTGTATTTTTTTACAGACCTTTCTAGCTTTCTAAATTCATTTTCATTTAAGTATTCGAAAATATACGTTCCTTTCATATTTTTCAACCCCCTACGTTTTTCATTAACATTTGCCATACATTAGATATCCTTTCTATACATGATATCCAATTGGTAAGCTGATTATACCACAATTGACACAAAATGTCAAATTATTTACACTAATAGCTATACGTTTGCATATTAATACAGCATTCAGCTCACAAAAAGATATTAACTATTTTATTCTTTTATTATCTTAATTATAAACAGTAAATAAAATAAATTCAAGGCTTAGTGATTTTACATGTAAATAAAAAAGACTAAATATTATTGTTAAAATTATGTTGTATATAAGATATAAGATTTATCATTAATTTGGAAATGAGTTTGATGGTAGTTTAAAAAAATTCTATGAGTTTTTTAGATAATTACTAGTTTTATATTTTTTTTTACTCTCTTCAGGGGGCAAAAATATATTGCACATAAAATAAATTATTGCTAGTTAATTTCCTTATATTTCAAGTATTTTTAAATTACATCTAATTATTAAATATTATATATTTTTAATCAATATTACGAATTGAGTACCTAAATGGGTACCTAAAATTGATAATACTACTATTAATTCTTCATAGAAATGAAAGGATAAATATTATGAATATAACTTATACAAAATGTGCTAATTATTTATTACCAAATTTAAAACTTACTGAAAAAGAAAGTAAAACTTTAAATAAATATGGATTATTAAGATTAGAATACTTAAAAAATAATAAGAAAGCATTATATCAAGAACTACTTATGAAAGATAAATTAAATGAACATCTTTTTTCAGTCAGTATAATTGCCGAAGATAGAATCAATAACATAGTTAATAACTTAATAAAATCAGATTTATCAATTACAGAAGAATTAAAGTCTGAAAATCAATTGCTATGGGTTAAAAAAATGAATAATTGTAAAAACATTGCCGAAGAAACTGTTTTAAAAGAAATTATTTATGGAGATGAAATATGATTCAAGATAAAGAAGATATAACAGATAAAGAATTTGAAGAAATATTATTACCATTCTTTAACAACTATAATGAGTATCTTATTAAGTTTGTAATACCTGACGCTGTAGCATTTTATTTAGCAAATGGACACGCTAGAAATTGTTTATCAGATTGTCTATTAATTAATCATATCAACTCAGCACTTGATATATTTAATGTTAGATGTAATATTGATAAATTAATACCTGAAATAGAACTAATTTTAAAAATAAAATATAACCTTGAAATCACTAAAAATAAACCATTAAAATTTAAAAAAATAATGTAAAGGAAAGCACTACCTAAATTTAGATAGTGCTTTTAACTTATATTTGGGATTAATATCATTGTCTAGCCAGCACTGAATTTGTACTCCCGTACGAAATTCGAATGTGGGAAAATCCCAAAACCTTTTTATCTTAATTCGTTCTCTCATTACACCCTGATAATGCATTCAAACCACAGGGGCAACTGCCAACAAAAGCATATTTATTACATTCTTTAAATTTTCTAAAACTTTCTGAACACCATGCTTCCTGTATTGTATTTTTTTTAATATCGACTCCAAAATTTTTACTTTGTATAAATGAACATGGGTACATTTTTAAATCTGGAGAAATGTAGCAAGAATATCTTGCTGCTTCACAAAAATCTATTGTTTTAATATTTATTTTTTTTAGAGAAGAAATAATTAATGGGGAAAAACAAGTATCAAAACCTATTTTATAATTAAATTTTTTTGAATTTAAAACGTTAATAAATTTTTTGAATTTTTCATCTTTTATATTTATTATTTTTTCGCAAGTTGCTATCCCAACAGGTTTATATAACAGAAATATTACTGCATTAACTCCAGTTGGAAATAAATCATTTTCTAATCGTATTATTACATCATCAATAG
>CAVAWS010000070.1:0-5306 GCA_963592455.1 Paratractidigestivibacter sp.
ATCATAAGATATTCCAAGGACAGATTTTGTATGAACAACCATTTTTCTTAGGTCTGTTAGATTTTCAAATACATTTGGATCTGGGTGATGGTTAGGAAAGTTTGGGTCACTTTCACAATAAAGATATGTAACATCACAGTTTAACTTATCATAAACATCTTTTATTATGGTAGATGCAGTACCATTTCCGCAGTCAACAACCACCTTGCTTTTTTTAGGTAAATTTATCTTGCTTACTAAGTCATTAATATATTCATCTTTAATGTTTTTCTTTGTAACTTTACCTTTTTTATCACCTAATATTCTTTCTTCTTTTTTCATTATTTCATAAAAGTATGATAATTTATCTGTTTTTAAATGCAAGCAGTCTTCACCAAATAGTTTAAATCCATTATCACATTTAGGGTTATGGCTAGCGGTAATCATTATACCGTATGCATCATCATTTTTATGGCAAGCAAAGTTAAGCATAGGAGTAGTAATTAAACCATAATCAATAACGTCTATACCACTTTCGGTAAGACCATAAGTTAATCCTTCTTTTAATACCTTACCACCAAATCTATTATCTCTTCCTATTATACAAATATGTTTATTATTTTCTCTTAAAAATCTTCCAAAGGAAAATCCAACGTTTATAGCAACTTCTTTAGTTATCTGCTCTTTATATATACCTCTTATATCCCATTTTCTTAATATTGATGTATCAAATCCCATTTTATTCCTCCTTAATATAATTATACACATTCTTATTAATTAATAAAAGTATTTAGATTATGTAAATGTATATAGAATGTATAATAAAAAAGTTTAATATATTCAAGACTTTTTCCTTAAAATTTGTTATAATATTTATGGTGATAAGAATGGATAATATATCTAAGATAATGGATGAGTTAATAGAAAAAATTAATAAGGCAAGTATAGAATATTATGTTAATGATAATCCAACTATTACAGACCAAGAATATGATGATTATTATAACGAATTACTAAGACTAGAAAAGAAGTATCCAGAACTAAAGAGAAGTGATTCACCAACTTTAAGAGTAGGTGGAAAAGTAGTGGATAAATTTGAAAAAGTAACGCATGATACTCCTATGCTTTCATTTGATGATATATTTAATGAGGATGAAATAGTTCTTTTTGATGAAAGAATTAGGAAGTCATGTCCTAATGCAAGCTACACACTAGAACCTAAAATGGATGGGTTATCTGGTTCATTATTATATAAAAATGGTGTTTTAGTTCGTGCTGCAACAAGGGGAGATGGACTTATTGGTGAAAATATTACTCATAATGTAGAAACAATAAAATCTGTTCCATTAAAACTTAATAAAGATATTGATATAGAAGTTCGTGGTGAAATATACATGAGTAAGGCTTCTTTTGAAAAATGTAATAAGGAAAGAGAAAAAAATGGGGAGAATTTATTCGCTAATCCAAGAAATGCAGCAGCTGGTTCTGTAAGGCAGTTAGATAGTAAGATTGCCGCAAAAAGAAACTTAGACTTTATGGCATATTTTTTGCCTAATCCTGAAAAATATGGTATAAAAACCCAAGACGAATCTTTAGCATTTTTAAAAGAATTAGGGTTTAAAACTAATTATAAGTTAAATGGACTTGCTAAAGGTGTAAATGATATAATTAACTACATAGATGATTTAGGAAATAAAAGACCAGATCTTCCTTTTGAAATAGATGGTGTTGTATTAAAGGTAAATAGTTTGGATGATGAAGCAAAACTAGGTTTTACAGAAAGAGTACCTAGATGGGGAATTGCTTATAAATTTCCTGCAGAAGAAGTTTTAACTACTTTAAAAGAGATAAAGTTTACAGTAGGTAGAACGGGTAAAATAACTCCTAATGCTATTTTTTCTCCAGTACATGTTGCAGGTTCTATCGTATCAAAAGCTACACTTCATAATGAGGATTACTGTCTTGAAAAAGATGTAAGAGTAGGAGATGTTATCTCTATTAGAAAAGCAGGAGATGTAATACCAGAAGTAGTTGAGGTAAAAAAAGATAGAAGAACAGGTAAAGAAGTTTTATTTAAAATGATAGAAAACTGTCCTATGTGTTCATCAAAATTAGTTAAAGAAGATGCTAATTACTTTTGTAAAAATAGTTTATGTCCAGCTAGAAAAATAGAGGGTTTGATTCATTTTGCATCACGTGATACAATGAATATAGATGGTTTAGGAGAAAGAATTATAGAAGACTTTTATAATATGGGATTTATTAAATCCATATCTGATATATATCTTTTATCTAACCATAAAGAAGATTTAATAGAACTTGAAGGCTTTGGAGAAAAAAGTGTTAATAACTTACTTAATAGCATTGAAAATTCTAAAAATAATTCTTTAGAAAAAGTTTTATTTGCTTTAGGAATAAGGCACGTTGGTAAGAAAACTGCTAAGATAATTGCTAAAAAATATAAAACAATAGATAACTTAATTAATGCATCAGAAGAAGAATTAACCAGTGTTAATGATATTGGTGAAATAATAGCTAAAAGTATAAAAGAATATTTAAACGATTCTAATAATTTAAATCTAATAGAAGACTTAAAAAAATTAGGTTTAAACTTTGAATATAAAAACGAAGGTGAAGATGATAAGTTATCTGGTATGACATTTGTACTTACTGGTACTTTAGAAAAATATAAAAGAGATGAATTAACTAAAATACTAGAAGATAAAGGTGCTAAGGTAACTAGTTCAGTTACTAAAAAGACAACCGGTGTTATCGTGGGGGATAAACCTGGTAGTAAATATGATAAAGCATTAAAACTAGGTATTACAATATACAATGAAAAAGATGTTGAAAACATCATAAAATAATTATTTAAAAATCATATATTTTACTACATTACTTGACAAACAAATCTATTATATGTAATATAATTATCGTAATTTATATTGATGTTTGCTTGTACAGGAACACAATTTTTTTGCAAGCAGTATAAAGACCTTGTTTGCATATAAGGTCTTTTATTTTTAGTATGTTAGGAGGGGTTTTGATATGGAAAATATTCCAGAAGTATCTTTAATAGAAAATATATATAATAATAACAAAAAACATTTAGGAAAAGTTGCTATAAATTATATGGATAAGAAAATAACTTATGATGAGTTTTTTAGAAATGTTTATTTTACTGCAGAAGCTTTTAAAAATATTGGAGTTAATAAGGGTGATATAGTTACAATTATGCCTATAAATACACCGGAGTTTTTATATACATATTATGGTTTAAATCTGATAGGGGCGATAGCAAATTCTATACATCCATTATCATCAAAAAGGGATATAAAAAATTATTTAAAAGAAACTCCACAAAAATATGTTGTCTGTTCAGATACTAATTGCAAGAATTTGAATGAAGCACTTTCTGATTATAATGAAGAAGGAAAAAATATAAAAGGAATAATAGCACCTTTTTCAAATTCAATTGCTTTTGGTACTCAGTTAAAAAGTTTAAGAAATAAAGAGTTAGTAAAAAAATCTATGCAATTAAATAAGGATGTTAAAAGTGCTCTTTTGACCGGAAATTTTATTACCTGGAATAATTTTATAAGAAAAGGTTATAATTTTAAAAATAAGTTTGGGAAATATAATTTAAATTTTAAAGGAAAGTTTGATGACGTTGCTTTAATTGTTCACACTGGTGGTACAACAGGGGTACCTAAGGGAGTTCTACTTACTAATAAAAATGGCGTGTCTCTAGCACAATATCATTTTGAAACTAAAGAATTAACAGAACTATTGACAGATGATACAACTATACTTGGTAATATATCTATGTATACAGCCTTTGGTTTTTTAGATAATTTAAATGTTCCATTGACACTTGGTGTGGGTATTGAACTTGAGCCAGTATATTCTGTAAGTGCATTTGTAAATGATATTTGTAAAAAAAAGCCAAACATAATATTTACTGTTCCTTCATTTTTAGAGGAATTTAAATCAAATATTGAAAAATTAGAATATAATAATGAAAATAGTAAAATAGATTTATCACATATTGATGTTATCATTGTAGGCGGTCAAAAAGTTTCAAGAAAATCTCTTGAAGAATTAGATACTTTTTTTGCTGAACGTCAAAAATTAAAAAAAGATAAAGTAAAGGTAAACACAGGATATGGTAGTTCTGAAACATCAGCGGCTGCAACTTGTACAATATTTAAAAATTGTGATAGAACAAAGGTTGGAAAACCGTTTAACCATGTTAATATATCTATTATTGATTTGGAAACAAAACAAAAACTACCATGTGGAGAAGTAGGTGAAGTTGTGATAAGTGGTCCAACTGTCATGAGTGGATACTATAACATGCCTAATGAAACAAAAGAGGTTTTGTATAAGGACGATGATAATAATATGTGTTATCATACTGGTGACATTGGTTTTATAAATAAATCAGGGGAATTGGATGTAATAGGAAGAATAAGAAAAATGATTACTATGTATAATGGACATAAAATTGCAAGTACTGCTATAGAAGATATGGTTGAATCATTAGATATAATTGATAAATGCGTTATAGTTCCTATGAAAGATCCATTTCATGCAAAGGGAGAAGTGCCAAAGGCTTATGTTTCACTAAATGAAGATTGTAGTATAGAAGATATTACAAAAAAAGTTAAAAATGTTGTTTCAGAAAATATGAATGAAAGGAATAATATCTATGATGTTATTATTGTTGATAATATTCCTCAAACAAAAATGGGCAAAAAAGATTTTAAGGCAATTGAAATATTGGATCTATTAAATTCCATTGATAATAGAATTCATTGCTCAATAAATTGTTCTGAAAATCCTGAATATGATTATTTATGTGAAATTGAAAATTCGTCAAATGTAGATAATGAAATTTTGTTAGAAAAGTTGAAAAAATTAGTAGATCAAAAAGAGAAAAGTGAAGGGGTAAAAATTGAAAAGAGAAAAAATATTGAATATATTTTTACTAGACCACTTATTACGACAAACAAACGTAAAGTGATGTCGAAATATTAAACTGATTTTTCATATTATGATACAATTATTGTTAAGAGGAGTTGATTATATGATTAGTAATTTGTATTTTTGTATTCTAAGTTTTTTCTACAGTATACTGCTTCTATTAAAATGTAGAAATAAAAAAGATTCATTAAAACATAATGTTTTTAGATTGTTAGTTTTAACAAATTTTATAGGAATAATTATTGGATTTAGTTGTTTTTATACTGTTTTAAATTATGAAACCATTCCAATACTCAACTTTATAGTTTCAAAAATATACTTAGTTTATTTATTGGTTTGGA
>CAVAWS010000071.1:0-6691 GCA_963592455.1 Paratractidigestivibacter sp.
GTATTTAAGACGATATATGATATAAAAGAAATAAAACAACCATTTAAAAATGGCTTTGCAATAGTAGAATATGATGATAATAAATATGGATATTTAAATGAAGAAGGTAACTTTTTAAATGATGTTCATTACATAGAAGCAAAATCATTTGATTCATACGGAGATGCCGTAGCTAAAACAGATACTGGTTATGGTGTTATAAATAAAAATGGTAATGAAGTACTTAAGTTTAAGTATAGTAAAATAAAGGAGGCAACTGGATATTATAAAAAGAATTCATACAGTGATAAAAATACCGTATATTACGCAGCAAGTATTGATAATTATTACAGCTTATATGATAAAAAGGGTAAAAAAATTAATTCTAATAATTATTTAGATGTAATATTTAATGATTCTTATCCAGTACTTAAAGTATCAAGTAATGGTAATACATATATTTACATTGCAAAAAGTGATAGTAAAATAAAGATAGATGATTTAAATGTTAGTTATAAAGTGTATAAAAATTACATAGTAATAAATAATAATTATTATAACTATGATGGTAAACTTATTTATGTTAATAAGTCTGATAGTACGGAAGGAAGCTAAAAATGGATGAAAATTTAGAAATATTAGATGTTTCTGATGGTAAAGAAGAAAAAAAGAAAAAAGATTACTTTATGAATTTTGTTATGATATCATTAATAGTCTTAGTAGTGTTATTTATAATAGTTTATTTCTTTGGTTATAATTTTCTAAAACCATATATAAAGGTGTAAGTATGAAAAAGTTAATAAAAATAGTATCAGACATTATTATATTAGCATGCGTTATAGGACTTTATGTTCTAGCTGCTAAGTTTATATACACTAATTTTAGAGAAAGAAAAAGAAATGAAATAACCGACGGAATAATAGATAAAATAGATAAAAAAATAGATGATGCTAAAAAAGAAGATAATAGTCTTCAAACGGAAGCTGATGTAAAGTATAATGGAATTAATTATACTGTTCTTGGTAAGCTAAATATTAAGAAGATTAATTTTTATCAACCAATATTAAAAGAAAAGACCAGCTACGCATATAATGTATCTGTTGTAAAAATAAAGGGTCCAGACTTAAATGAAGAAGGTAACTTTGTTATAGGTGGTCACAACTACATGAGAAAAGTATTCTTTATGAAAATTAATAAACTAACTAAGGGTGATGTAATAAATATTACTGATTTAAACGGAAGAAGTATTAACTATTATGTATATGAATATAAAATAACTTCTGCTGATGATTCATCTTACTTAAAAGATATAGAAGATGGAGGAAAGTACATTACTTTAGTTACGTGTAATTATGGTGGTAAAGAAAGATACATAGTAAAAGCTAAGGCAAAATAAAAACGTTTTATAACGTTTTTTTTGGTAGTTCATAAATGTTTTTAGTCTTTTTAGGGGCAATTATTATTCTACAAGGTTTAACTTCTTTATACATCTTTATTATATTATCATTTTTATCAGTTGCAACAACATCTATTTTATCTAACATAAAGAATGTATGAATGGATTTACAATTTCTAAATAAAAGACAGTAATTAATGTTTTTCTTAAACATTAAACCAAGTAATCTATCTTTAAAGCTTTTTGCTTCCTTCACTTTTAAATTATTAAAACTTAGCATATCATCACCATATTCATATTATCATATTAATTTTAAAAAGTTAAGTATTTAAATATCATTAGTACTTTACATAAAAAATAAATTACAATAACATGCAACATAGTGATTGACAAATTGTTAAAAAAAATATAAACTATAAGTATATAAAATAAAGTAGGGTGATTTTAGATGAATAAATTAAATAATAGAGGTCAAGCTTTAGTAGAGTATGTATTAATTATTACACTTATTGTTGTTGTTGCAATAAGTGCTGTTAAAATATTTGGGGGTCGTTTAAAGGATTCTATTACTAAGACTTCTTGCGAGCTAATTGGTGAAAAATATCAAGAAGGTAGTGAAGCAGGAGAAGGAACATGCAAATAGACCATCAGGGTCTTTTTTTGTACAAAGGAGGGAATATATGTCTAAAATATTAAAATCAAGTGGTAGAGGTAGTTTAATTGTTTTATCAGGACCATCTGGTTGTGGTAAACAGTCTGTGTGTGAAAGATTAAACGAGTATAATAATAATTTTTGGATATCAGTATCTTGTACTACTAGAAAACCTAGATTAGGTGATGAAAATGGTATTACGTACTATTTTATAAGTGAAGAAGAGTTTAAAAAGAAAATAGATAATGATGAATTCTTAGAGTATAACTATTATAATGGAAATTATTATGGAACGCTAAAAGCTAACATAGAAAAACATCTAGAAGAGGGTGTAGATGTTATATTAGAAGTAGATGTAAATGGTGCACTTTCTATTAAACATAAGATTAAAGAAGCTGTATTTATCTTTTTAATGCCACCTACTATGAAGGACTTGATACTAAGACTTAAAAAAAGAGGTTCTGAATCTAATGATAAGATAATTTCAAGGTTTAAAACTGCGTATAAGGAAATAAATGAAGTGTCTAAGTATAATTATGTTATTGTAAATGATGAAGTAGATAATGCTGCTAGAAAGATGAACTCTATAATAGAGGCACAAAAATGCATGGTAGATAGAATAGAAGAAGTTTATTTAAATAACCCAGAAGAAGAGATTCACGAGTTATTAATAGATGATAAGGAGTTCATAAACAAAGATACTATTATTTAAAGTAATGTTAACATTACTTTTTTGTTTTTTTAAAATAAAAAAATGTTATAATAATAAAGAATAGGAGATGGTAGATTATGAAGTATGAAGGACTTTCTGAATCTGAGGTAAAAAAAAGAATAGATAGTGGTAAAGTTAATTATGATACTACAACTCCTAGCAAAAGCATAAAACAAATATTATTAGAAAACACGGTTACATTATTTAACTTCATTAACATAGTACTTGGTGTTGCAATAGTACTTGTTGGATCATATAAGAATTTGCTTTTTTTAGGTGTTGTTATATGTAATACATTAATTAGTTCAATACAAGAAATACGAGCTAAAAAAATGGTAGATAAATTATCTGTTATATCATCTTCAAAGGCTAGTGTAATAAGAAATAGTAAAAAAGAAAAGATACACATAAATGATATTGTAGTAGATGATATTATTTTATATGAGCTAGGTAATCAGGTAGTAGTTGATTCTGTTATATTAGACGGAACATGTGAAGCTGATGAATCATTCATAACTGGTGAATCTAAAATGATTATTAAAAAAAAGGGTGACATGTTATTATCTGGTAGTTTTATAGTAAGTGGTAATGTTACATCAAAAGTTGTTCACGTTGGATTAGATAATTATACTTCGATAATATCACGTGATGCTAAAAAGATTAAAAAAGAGATATCATCAGAGATAATGCGTTCATTAAAGAAGATAGTAAAATACGTATCTATTGCACTTGTACCAATTGGTGTTTTATTATTACTTAGACAATTTTCAATAGATGATAATACAACTCAAAACGCTGTTACAACAGTTGTTGCAGCTTTAATAGCTATGATACCAGAAGGCCTTATTTTACTAGTATCAACCGTACTTGCTATAAGTGTTTTAAAATTATCTAAGTATAACGTTTTAGTACAAGATTTATATGCCGTTGAAACGTTAGCGAGAGTAGACACACTTTGTCTTGATAAAACTGGAACGCTTACCGAAGGTAAGATGGAAGTAAAAGAAATTATTCCAGTTAATGATAATAAGATATCTTCCATAGAAGAGATATTAAACTTAGTTGCAGCATCATCAAGTGATAATAACTCTACTATTAATGCAATTAAAGAAAAATATAACATGGGTACTAATATTAAATACGTAGATAAAATACCTTTTTCTTCTGATAGAAAATATTCTGGTGTTATATTAAAAGATAAATCATATATAATAGGTGCTCCTGAGTTTATTTTAAAAAATGATTATAAAAAGTATAAAGAAATAATAGAAGAAGGATCACTAAATAACAGAGTACTTGCAATAATTGAAACTGGTGTGGTAAAAAATTATGAAATAAATGGTAAAATAAAAGTACTTGGTTTTATTCTTATAAGGGATAAGATAAGAAAGACTGCTTATGATACGATAAAGTATTTTAAAGAAAATGACGTTGATTTAAAGATAATATCTGGTGATAGCAAAGAAACAGTTTCATCTATTGCATCAAGACTAGACATTAATATTAAAGGTACTATTGATGCGTCTTTAATAACAAAAGACATGGACGTAAATAAAATAGTAGAAGAAAATACTATTTTTGGGCGTGTTAAACCAGAACAGAAAAAATTATTCATTAGTGCTCTTAAAAGAAATGGACACGTTGTTGCGATGACTGGTGATGGTGTTAATGACGTATTAGCGCTTAAAGAAGCAGATTGTGGTGTTGCAATGAATAGTGGAGCAGATGCAGCAAGAAACATATCTGAGATAGTACTTCTTGATTCTAACTTTGATTCTATGCCTAAAATAGTAATGGAAGGAAGAAGAACAATAAATAATGTTGAAAGATCAGCTACATTATTTTTATCAAAGACTATATATGCATCACTTCTTGCATTATTATTCTTATTTATAAATTATACATATCCTTTTATACCTATACAAATGACTTTAATAAATAGTTTAACTATAGGTATACCTGCCTTTATACTTGCGTTAGAACCAAATAAATCAAGAATTAAGGGTAAGTTTTTAGTAAATGTAATAAGTAAGGCTATTCCAAGTGGTATTACAACGGTTGTAAATATTTTGCTCTTAGTTTTACTAGCAAGCTTATTAAAACTTCCTACTGAGCAAACATCAACATGTGCAGTTATTATAACAGCATATACAGCGCTTCTTCTTATATATAGAATAAGTAAACCACTTAACTTTCTAAGAACATCTCTACTTGTATTATTAACTTCTATATTTGTTTTAGCATTTATCCTTCCAGCAGGAAGAAAAATATTTTCACTTGAGATTTTAAGTCTTAATTCATTATTAGTATTAATACCATTAATGTATTTATCAACTAGGTTATTTAAAATACTTTCAACAATGGTTGGCTATGTAATTGATAAAAAGAAGAAGTGGTTTATATAAAAAATAAAAGGAAATTTGTAAATTAAATTTCCTTTTGTTATACTATTTATTAAAAGAAGGAAAAAATATGGAAAACTACGAATTATATACTAAAGATTATATTAAAAAAACTATAAAAATAAACGATGTTGATATAAAAAAGATATTTTCTTTATCTAACGAAAAACTAGATTTATTAATAAAAGAAGAAAATTTAAAAGAGTATTTATATGTATTAGCATTATACGTTATTAAAAATAAAATGTTATACCCATTATATATAGAAAAAGCAAAATATATAAAAGAAAAATTATTTTATATACAAAAGACAGATGAAATAGTAAGAAACAACATAAGTGAAAAAGAAAAACTAGCTAACGATAAACATCCTAACTATAAATATGATTATGAAATAGATACTGAGTTATTAGAGTATATTTTAAGTGGTATAAATAAAAATTATAGCGGCTTTCAAAAAATAATTTACTATTACTTTGCATGCTGTAATATATTTAACACAGATTCAAAACTAAATTATTTATCACAAATAAATCCATATCTTGCAGGAAAATATAGACTTCCGTTTGATAATTTATATAAAATAAACTTAGATAATAATGATGTAACTTGTTTTGAAATAGTAGAAATAATTAAAGCACTAGCTAAAAAAGAAGGTATGATAGTTTTAGATAATAACATATCTAATTATGGTACAAGGTATCATGTTACATTTGAAGGAGTGCTTGATAAAACATATATAAAACTTGATCCGTTAAATAATGTCAAACCATATAATGACATGATAGGAGTTAAGAAGAGTATGCCTTATAATGGAATATATGTTAAGGAAGAAAAAGCGTTAGATCACATAATACAAAATGTGTATGAAGATGTACAAAAAAGGTTTTTAAAAAGTGATAATAAAAAGTTTACAAATAAAAATATAAATGATGTTTTAACAGATGTTAACCGTTTAAATATAGATAAAAGTGTTAAAGAATCTATTAAAGATATTATACTTATGATTAATAATTTTAAAACAAAAAAGATAGAGTTTTATACAGAAATAATAAGAAATAAACAAAACATACTTAATAAAACAAATGGTAATGTAAATGTAAGTGTTGTTTTAATAAATGATGATAAGTATACATTTAGCGCAATTTTATCTACTAATTCTAATTTTTATATAAAAATAGATGAAGATAAAATTACATTAATAAATAAAGAAGAACTAATAAAAGAAATAGAAGATGATAATATAATTATCACTAGAAATAGATCTTCTAATAAGGAAGATATGTATAATTTTATTGATGATATAGATAAAACTATTCAAATAAAAAATAATTTAAGAGCATGTAATAACTTATTTTCTAAGTTACTTAAAAATATAAATGGCATAAATAATAGTAACTTGAAATATAATATATAATGTGATATAATTTACTTGTTTTAAGGGCGTTTGAAACTGAAGAGTATAAGGAAAAACTATTAAAAGAGAGTATGAATAGGTGAAAGCATACATAGATAAATACTTATATAAATGGTCAGTTTAGCTTTTTAAT
>CAVAWS010000072.1:0-8088 GCA_963592455.1 Paratractidigestivibacter sp.
AATTTATATTTTTATTCATCATTATATTAATAGTATAATTTTATTAATACTACACTATCTTACTTCTAAATCAATTTTATCATTTATTTATATAATCGTAAAGTATTTTAAATCTTTTTAATTTTTATTAATCATTATTTAATATTTTTTATTTTTAGTGTGTGTAATATTACACTAGTCAAGGGTTTTATAAAAAGTTATTGCAGTATTACTATTTTTATCATAATCAATAGAACATTCTGCATATATATCAGTAATTTTTTGATAAAACATTCTCTCACATGTACAAATTAATTTAATTCTTTCAAGTAATCTTTTAAAAATCTTTCATCATTTAATGCAAAACCTTGAACCATATAATCTTTAATTATTTTATTTGCCCAAGTTCTAAATTTAATTGCTTTTTTAGAGTTAACTCTAAAACCTATTGAAATGATCATATTAGGATTATAATATTTTGTATTATAATTTTGTTTGCCATTGTTACCCACATGTTCCATTTTGAAATATGTGCTTCTTTCTTCAAGTTCTTCATCTTCAAAATTTAATAACTTTTGTTATATTTATCATTATTTTGTTCTTTTATAAACAGAAAGAACGCTAACAAGAACTGTTAGCATTCATACTAGTAATTATTATTTTTTTCCAATTATTCCATAATATCTTCTGATTAATTTGATGCCTTTTTCAGTAGTGTTTTGTTTAACATACTTTTCAAATGTTTCCTTCTCTATTGGTTTTCTTTCATATTCATTAAATGATTCTTCTGAGAAGTCATCTAATATTGGAGTTTTAACTAGTAAAGCATATAAATCTCCTTTTGTTTTATAGTACTCTATTACATGAAGTGGAATTAATTCTACTTTTTTAAATCCTGCATCCATTATTGCTTCATAATCTATTAAACTTATAGGCTTAACATCGTGATATGCTTGTCCTCTTTCAAACATTCTTTTTAAAGACCAACAATCTAATTTATCAACACCTCTTATGATAAGTTGCCCACCTTCTTTTAATGTTTTATATATTTGCAATGGATCAATTATTGTATGACGTGCTGTTACTAAATCAAAGTAATTATCTGGAGTATCCATTTTTAGATTATCCATAACTCTAAATGAAATATTCTTTCTTCCACTTTGCAATAAATTTTTATTAGCTGTTTCTATCATTTCATCAGAGAAATCTGTTCCCAATATTTCAGCACAATTTGGAAAATTTTTAAGCACTTTTTCTCCTGCTGCTGTTCCTAAATCTAGAATTTTTGTATTCTCTTTTACAAGTTTTTTTATTTCATCTTCATAAATCCAATTTGTAATTACTTCGCTAGTATAGTCTATATCTTCAAAAGACCAATTAGCTATTTCACTATAAAAATCATGTTCGTTTGTTTTCATTTTCTACCATCCTCTCTTAATATAAAATGTGATTGTATATAAAAAGAACCTCCTTTCATGAATACGACACAAAAAACAATCACAAAATTAATGTGTATATTTTTTGTCATTCATGAGGAGATTCTTAAGACTCTTCATTATTCCTTTAAACATTTGTTTATCTGGTAGTAAAACGCGAATGACTAATTGATTTACTACATTTAAATTATAACAAATTAATATTAATATGTCAAAAATCACTACAAGCAAAAAGGATGTCGGCATTAAAAATGTTGTCTGCATCCTTTTTACTTATTTTTTTAATTCTGTCCACATTATTTATATTATGTGGACAAGTCGTGAACAAATTGTCATCTGTGGACAAATTTATCATTTTTTCTATTTTTAGCAATCCCTTATTCTATAAGAGTTTGCGAGGTTATTTACCACAACATTGTTTATATTTTTTACCAGACCCACATGGACAAGGCTCATTTCTACCTATCTTTTTTACTGTTTTTCCTTTATTTTTAGACACTTTTTCTGCTCCAGAGTTAGCATTACCTTTTACTTGTTTAACCTCTAGATTTTGTCTTATTTCAGCCTTTAATAAGTACATTGTTATATCTTTTTCTATCTTATCAAGCATTGTATCAAATAATTCAAAACCTTCTCTTATATATGCTTGTAATGGATCTTCATTAGCATATCCTCTTAAGTATACACCTTCTCTTAAATGATCCATAGTATTAATATGTTCCATCCAGTAATTATCAATTACTTGTAAGCTAATTGCTTTTTCGAATTCATTTTGAATTTCTACTGGTAATTCACTTATTTTATCTTCATACTCTTTTACAACTTTTTCATAAATTGTTTCTATTACTTCAGAAGTTTCTTTATTTAGTATTTCAGATAATTTTAAGTTACTTTTGCTAATTAAATTTTCATTTACATATTCAACAATCTCATTACATTCTGGTTCATTAATAGTACCCTTTTCATTAATATGTTTTCTTATTAATATATCAATGTGTGAATGCATAGTATTTAAAACTATATCATGAACATTATCATTATCTAATATTTCATTTCTTTTAGCATACATTATCTCACGATGTTTTCCCATAACATCATCATATTGTAATAAATGTTTACGAGAATCAAAGTTGTTACCTTCAACTCTCTTTTGGGCAGTTTCAACTGATCTTGTTATAGTCTTACTTCTCATGTTACGAGTACTATCTAAACCAGCCATTTCAAGAATAGACTTAAATCTATCTGTACCAAATCTAACCATTAATTCATCTTCAAATGATACAAAAAATTGGCTATATCCTGGATCTCCCTGACGTCCAGAACGTCCTCTTAACTGGTTATCTATACGTCTTGATTCATGTCTTTCAGTACCAATAACACATAAACCACCTAGTTCTTTTACGCCCTCACCTAGTTTAATATCAGTACCACGTCCAGCCATGTTTGTTGCAATTGTAACAGATCCTTTTTCACCTGCTTTTGCTATTATTTCAGCTTCTCTTTCATGGTTCTTAGCATTTAATACTTCATGTTTAATATGTGCTTTTTTTAACATAGAACTAATAAGTTCATTTGTCTCAATAGCGATTGTACCAACTAAAATAGGTTGTCCTGTTTCATGTCTTCTCTTTATTTCTTCTATAATAGCTTTATATTTTTCATCTTTTGTTGAATAAATTAAGTCTGCAGCATCTACTCTAATTACTGGTAAATTAGTAGGAATTTCTATAACATACATATTATATATGTTTCTAAATTCTTCTTCCTCTGTTTTTGCAGTTCCTGTCATACCTGATAATTTTTTGTACATTCTAAAATAATTTTGGAATGTAATTGTTGCAAGAGTTTTTGTTTCTTCTTGTATTTCAACATTTTCTTTTGCCTCTATTGCTTGATGTAATCCGTCAGAAAAAGCTCTACCAGGCATAAGTCTTCCTGTAAATTGATCAACTATTACAACTTTTCCATCTTGAACAACATAATCAATATCATCATGCATAGTATAATTTGCTTTTAAAGCTTGGTTAATATGATGAACAAGTGCTGTATGATTTAAATCATATAAGTTATTTAATCTAAAATATTTTTCTCCCTTTGCTGTTCCTTGATCTGTCAAAGTTATATCTTTTGTTTTTTCGTCAATAGTATAATCTTCATTTTCATGTAATGTTTTAACAAAACTATCAGCATCTTTATATAAATTAGCAGATTTCATTTTTCCACCAGAAATAATCAAAGGTGTTCTTGCTTCATCTATTAATACAGAGTCTACCTCATCTACTATTGCAAAATTTAGTGGTCTTTGTACTCTATCTGATGCCTTAACTACCATGTTGTCTCTTAAATAATCAAATCCTAATTCATTATTTGTAGAATATAATATGTCACAATTATAAGCTTCTTGTTTTTCCTTAGGTGATAACTCTCTTAAATTAACACCTACACTCATTCCTAAAAATTCAAATATTTTACCCATCCAGTTAGCATCACGAGTTGCTAGGTACTCATTTACTGTTACAACGTGTACACCTTCACCAGTTAAAGCGTTTAAATAAGCTGGCATGACACAAGTTAAAGTTTTACCTTCACCAGTTTTCATTTCAGCTATATTACCAAAATGAATAGCAAGAGCTCCTAAAACCTGTGTATAAAAAGGTTTTTCTCCAATTACTCTGTAACTAGACTCTCTTACAAGTGCAAAAGCATCTGGTATTAAGTTATCTAAAGTTTCGCCTTTTTGTAGTCTTTCTTTTAACTTTTTAGTACAGCCTTGTAACTGTTTATCAGTCATTTTTTTATACTTTTCATCTAATTCAAAAACTTCATTTGCAATTAGTTTAAATCTATCTAATTCTTTAGATTCATGGTCAAAAATTTTCTTTAAAAACTTGAACATTATTAATCATCTCCTTAAGGAATATTGTAGCAAAAAAAAGAAAATAATTAAAGTAATATTAACTATTTTCTCATAAAAGTATATTATTTTGTCTCTAAAATACCATAATTTCCATCTTTACGTTTATACATTACACAAACAGTATCAGTATCTGTGTTTTTAAATACGAAGAATTCATGTCCAAGCATATCCATTTGAAGCATAGCTTCTTCTTCATCCATAGGTTTCATTTCAATCTTTTTTCTTTTTATTATTTCTTCGTCTTCTTCGAATTTATCTTCTAAATCAAGTTCAAAATTTTGAATTAAATTTTTCTTAATTTTAGAATTTATTTTTGTTTTATTCTTTCTAATTTGTCTTTCTAGCTTGTCTACTGTAAGATCAATTGCAGCATACAAATCAGAATGAGATTCTTCACTTCTTAATGTAAAATGTACTGTAGGTATTGTTATTTCAATCTTTTGCTCTTTACCACGAACCTTAATTACCACACTAACATTTAAATCATCATCTTTACTGAAGTATTTATTTAACTTATCTATTTTTTCTTCAATATAGTTTCTTATAGAATCTGTTATTTCTACTTTTTCTCCTCTGATTTTATATTTCATGATATCAATCCTCCCTATCTAAATTATAGCATAGTTAGTAGAAAAAAACTACTATTTGATAGTAGCATTTGATACTTCTTTTACATTAATTGCTTGTAAACCTTTTTCAGTTTCAAGTAATTCATATTCAACTTCTTGGCCTTCTGACAAAGTCTTATAACCATCTTGCTTAATTGCAGAGTAATGAACAAAAATATCTTCTTTTCCATTACCTTCAATAAAACCATAGCCTTTTTCATTGTTGAACCACTTTATTTTACCTACTAGCATCATATAACACCTCACTTCCATATTGATTACACTTCCAATATAACACTTTTATCTAGAATCATGTTAAACTAACGTCCACAAAAATGCGACATATTCTGCAGAAGTGCGTAAATAATAATAAATTATAATTCAAAAAAATTTCATTTTTTAATTTAACAAGTATACTTTTTTATCTATAAAGAAAAACTCAATGAATTCTATGATATTTTTCTTCTTCTAAACAAAAATTATTTACCTTTTAATAACAAAAACAATTATAATTTGATTTTTTTGTTAAGATTCATATCGTAGGGTAGTTGTTATGAAAAAGAGAGTGTTAAACAAAATAAAAGAAAACATAATTAAACAATATTCTAACTATGATAGTGATAAAATAGATGTTATCATGTATGGTGTTGAAGCACTATATATTACTATAGAAAAAAGTATAGTTATATTTTCATTATCAGTTATACTTGGAATATTTAAAGAATTAATATTACTATTAATATTTTTTAATGTTATTAGAATGTTTGCATTTGGAATGCATGCTCCTACTGGATTCATTTGTTTAATAATGTCTTCTATTATATTTTTGGTAAGTTCCTATTTACTTAATGTGTTAATAATACCTAAAAATATAATTCCGTGTATTTATATGGTATTTATAATAATAGAACTTTTCTTTGCTCCTGCAGACACTGTAAAAAGACCAATAGTAAAAAAGAAGAAAAGAAAAATATTTAAACTATTATCTATTTTAGTAACAACCACTTATTTTATGATTTCAATTATAATATCAAATAAGATAATTATTAATGCTATGCTATTAAGTATTATAATAGAATGCATACTTATATTACCTTTAACCTATAAGGCATTTAAATTACCTTATAATAATTATAAAAATATTGGTTCGAGCATAAATTAATATGTTTGGATAGATTTGTAAAGGAGGTAAAGTATCAGATGAAAGCTTTAATACTTTCTATCGTCGCATCTTTTGGTGCATTCGTTGCTGCTACTGGAACTATGGGATGTGTTAGTATCTGGTTTGATGAGCCTGAAATGCCTAAGTGTTTGATAGCAGAATAAAAAATAAGATTTAAATTTAAATAGAAAACAAATTATTTATAAATAGTTAAAAATTGTATAGTTTTACCTATACAATTTTTTTATTTAATATTCTACTTTTTAGTTGTTAAACTTATAAATAGCTTTGAAACAACCATCTTATCTACTATAGAAAATTCATATTTTAAGTATTTATTATTCTTTATAATATCTTTTGTAAGTTGTAATCCAAATCCATGACCCTTACCTTTAGTTGTATAGCCTGTTCCTATTTTATCTTTATTAATCTTACCAGAATATGTGTTTTCAACAGTAATACATGAATTACCCTTCATAGAACATAAAGATATATTAATTTCCTTTTTCTTGGCTTTTTTTGTTGCATCTATTGCGTTATCTAACATAACACCTAAAACTTTTGTTACATCATTCATTTGAGTTACATTTAATTTGTTAATTTTCTTCTTAGCAGACTCTTCACAATAAATAGAGTATTTAATCTTTGCATCTTCCATTTCACATAATTTATAATATAAAAGACCTTTTATTCCACCATCTGGAAATTTATTTAACTGACTAATTAAATATGTACTTTCTAATTTATTAGTATCATCAATTACTGTATCTAAGTATTCCATTAATTTTGGAGAATTACTCTTAGCATAACCTTTAATTACCATTAACTGATTTTTAAATTCATGTGTTTTCTTACCTTGATCTGTTATTATCTTTTCATATTTAATTATATGCTTTGTAGTTTGTTCATTAATTCTTTTTAGTGATTCATTCTTTTCTTCATTAATTGCCACTAAAAATAAAAATATAAAGAATATTATAAATATAACAAAATTAATTATAGACTCTAGTTGAAATCCTGAAAACATTGCATTTTTTACAATTGTTAAGTACACAAATATAACAATCATAAATAAATGTATAATTAACTTTTTATTTTTAACGAAGAAATTATATATCTTTCTCAATAATTTTTTAAAAACAAAAGATAAAGTTATTGATAATAATGAGTTAGATATATTAATTACTAATCCAAATAAAATACTTTTGCTTAATAAATTTAAATTAATTCCTATTAAACTAAATATTACTGTTATAAAAACTTCTGAAATTGAAATTATAAGCAAAGATGTAATACTTGCTATAAGACTTTCTATAACATTAAAATTAAATACTGAATAAATTATAATTGTTGTTATCAACATAAAACCTAAAATTCTAAATTGACTTGGAATAAATGATGCTATAGTCATATATATGAACACTATAAAATATGCAGTTAAATATTTTTTCAAACTGGCTTTTTCATCTGTAATTTCTTTAAATACTATAATCATAGAAAATGCCTGAATTAAGCCTATTAAAATTGCTACTATTATACTTTTCATTTCTTTAACCTCTCTTTTAGTTCTTTCTTATAGTTTCTTGATAATAAATCAGTCTTAATATTATTTTCAAAATATATAATGTTATCGCTAAAATCAACTTTAATAATCTTATTTACATTAACTAAACAAGCTCTATGAGTTTTGACAAAAGAATTGCCTATTTTCTCTGATAATTCTAACAAAGTTTGTCTTACTGGAAACTCTTTACTTTTTGTAACTATAATACTCATTTGCGTATTATTATCTTTATATATGTACAATATATTATCGAATTTTATTTGATATACGTCTTTGTTTGATTTAAAATTTAACGTTTTTATATTATTTAATTTATCTAATATAGATTTTATTGATTCTGTTAATTCTTTTTCATAATCATCAAACTTTGAAATAAAATCATATATTAATAATTTTTTCTTAAGAACTGATAACTCTAATTC
>CAVAWS010000073.1:0-2427 GCA_963592455.1 Paratractidigestivibacter sp.
TAATATTCCTCATCCTTACTTTTAGCTTCTTTAATTGATTTAATATATGTATCTCTATCTTTGTTGCTATATGTAAATCTACTTTTAAGTACCTTAGATAGCATTTTTATTAAGTTAGAGTAATCATTTTTATCTTCTAATAAAATGTCTTTTAAATCTCTTTTATCTATCCATACTAAATTTTCTTTATTTTTTTTAAACTCTTCTATATTATATGGTTCGTAAGAATAATAAAATATACCTTTTCTATTATGTGCTCTATATTCAAAATAATCTTCTTTTGTTTTTATTCCGTATGTATTTTTTAGTTTATATGCTAGAACTTTTTTATAATCATCATTATCGTTACATATAAACGTAGGTACATCATAAATACCATTGTTTTTTGTTAATAAAACCTCATCATTGGTGTTTAAAATAACTACTTTTAATTTTTTCATGGTAACCTCACTTATATAATTTTATCATATAATTATTTAACTTATCAATTATTTTATGTTATTATAAACTTAAGAGGATGTAAGTGTTATGAAAAAGCTGTTATTATTTATTTGTTTGCTTTTTTTTGGATAGTACCGGTTATGGTAAAAGCAAACATTATGTGTAATGATGGAACGGTAAGTAAAAGTTGCACTGATTGTCATTCTGGATGTTGTTCATATCATGGAGGCTGTGCTAATAATTATGATAGTAGTAGCTATGACGATGAAGATTATGATTATGAAGAAGACGAAGGTGATGATACAAGTGGATTGGGTTTTGTATTCATTTTTGTTATGGTAATTGCAGCGTTTATGGGAATATCATTTTCATCAAAGAAATAACTATACAAAATAAAAATGACTATTATAAGCCATTTTATTTTTACATTGGTACCGGTAGTCGGGCTTGAACCGACACGGTATTACTACCACTAGATTTTGAGTCTAGCGCGTCTACCAATTCCGCCATACCGGCATGTAAATTAATTATATCATAATATATATTTTTTTGCTATGTTTTTATATAAAAAGTGATATAATTAATAAAGAGGTGAATGCGTATGAAATATTACTGTATTGGTATAAAGGGGTCTGGTATGGCAACATTAGCAGAAATACTTTATGATTTAGGAAATGAAGTATCTGGTTATGATGATTATAAAGAGTATAAATTTACGCAAGAAGGAATTGATAAACGTGGTATTAAAATATATTATGACAATAATCATGAAATAGATAAAGATACAATAGTTACATATTCTAAAGCTTTTTTGGAAGAGCATCCTGAAATTAAAAGGGTAAAAAAATTAGGACTTAAAATAATAGCTTATAATGAATTGCTTGGAAAGTTAAGTAGTGAGTTTAAAACAATTGGAGTTAGTGGTACACATGGTAAAACCACTACTTCAACAATGCTTTCTCACGTTTTAAATAACACTAAGGGATGTAATTATTTTATTGGTGATGGATCAGGTTTTGCTGATAGAAAAAACAAATTATTTACACTAGAATCTTGTGAGTTCAATAGACATTTCTTATCATATCATCCTTATTATGCTATTGTAACAAATATAGAGTTAGAGCATACAGAGTGCTATAAAGATATAAATGAAATAATAGAAGCGTTTTCATCATTTGCTAATAAAGCAAGTGTTGTAGTAGCTTGTGGTGATGATAGTAATGTAAGACGTATGAAAGTTAATAATAAAGTTACTTATTATGGTTTTAATGATGATAATGATGTAGTAGCTAAAAATGTTAAGTTAAGCAAAGAAGGTAGTTCATTTGATGTTTATATAGACGGTAATTTTTATAATCATTTTGATATTCCTTTATTTGGTGACCATATGATATTAGATGCACTAGCATGTATTACTATATGTAACATGGAATGCGTAAAAAAAGAGGATATTAAATCTTATCTTTCAACTTTTAAGAATGCAAAAAGAAGATTTAAGGAAACAACTTTTGGGGATGTTGTGGTAATAGATGATTATGCACATCACCCAACAGAGATAAGAGTAACTATAGAGTCAGCTAGAAAAAAATATAGTGATAAAAAAATAGTAGCAGTATTTTTACCTAATACATATTCTAGAACTAAGGCATTAATGAAAGATTTTATAAGTGCGTTAAAAGAAGCAGATAAAGCATATGTTATGGATATACACTGTGATAGAGAAAGACAAGAAGATTATGAAGGTGTTAGTAGTGATGAAATAATAAATAATGTACCTAACGCTGAAAAAATATCAATAGATAGTGTTCAAAAATTATTAGAGTATAAGAATGCTGCAATATGTTTTATGAGTTGTACTAATATTTATGAAATAGAAGATAAATTTAAAGAATTACTTGAGAATAAAAATAATTAAAAAAGTCATCATATTATGATGTGAACCCTATTTAGGAGACACAAATAAAAAAGCAGTATATTAAAAAGAGA
>CAVAWS010000074.1:0-2111 GCA_963592455.1 Paratractidigestivibacter sp.
GTGCTAATATAAATGAATTTATAAATAAAAATAATGATTATAATAATTTTCAAACCATGTTATTTAAATTAATAGATGATAGAAATTTAAAGGATTCAGATGTTTATAATAAAGTGCATATAGATAGAAGATTATTCTCAAAAATAAGAAGTGATAAAACTTATCATCCTAGCAAGGAAACTGTTATATTACTTTCATTAGCTTTGGAGTTATCAGAAAAAGAGCTGGATGAATTATTAAATAGTGCATCATATTCTCTTCCTAAAAATAATAACTATGATTTAATAATTAGATTTTGTTTTATTAATAAAATATATAAAATTAAAGATGTTAATGAGCTATTAAATGATTATAACTGCAAATTATTTAACTACTAAAAAAACTACTGATAAAAGTAGTTTTTTATAATTCTCTATTTATTCTTGGATGACCACAAGTACCAGGGCAATGATATCCAGGAAAACCACATCTTAGTTTTCTAACGTATGGTTTAACTTTTTCTGCTATATCATTTTTACCCTCATTTATTAAGTTATTATATATATCAGGTATCATATCATCTACGTATACTTTTTCTATTTCAAGTTGAGCTCTATCACATGCTCTTTCTTGAGCTACATATTTTAAAATATTTTTTAACGTACCACATCTATTAACCTTAATTAACTCTCCTTGAGGATACATTTCTTTAACACTTTCCATATCTTTTAACCACATACTAACTAGTTCTTTATTATCTTTAATTATTGGTGGTACAAAACACATAAATGAATCAGGAATTATCATTTCACAGTTAATTGTTCTATGTCTTTGTTCTTGTGCTAAACAAGCGAATGATTCAAAATTATTATATGAAACATTATGACCATATTCATTTTCAGAATTAATTGCTGTAAATGGATTTCTATATGCAAATAAGCTTAAATCAACATCCTTATTATTTTTATAAACTAGTGATTTATCCCCTAAGTATCCTTTTACCTCAGGATATTTTTTAGTAACCTTATTAAACGTTTTTTCATCATCCATAATACTTCTATATATACTATCTTTAGTTATAGCTACATCCAACTTTATACATTCATCTATAAACTCTTTAAAATATGGTACTAATAATTTTTCTAAGTTATTTAAAGGATTATCTATTACTTTTTGCATGTATGTCATAACTTTATTTATTTGTATCCAAGGCACTGTATATGTTGTTGTAGTAGGCATAAATACTCCTACCATGTATCTTGCATTTTCTTGTGCCATTTTAATAATTGCCTTTTCTTCTTGAGCAGCATTTTTACTAAACTTATGATAAAAACTTCCTAACTTTTCTTTTATTACATCATAATATATTTTTAACCATTTATTATATAATTCTACTTCTTTTTTAGATATGTTAGCAGTTTCTTCTACACTTGTATATCTAAGTGATCTTTCATCTGCAGTATACTGTTTCTCATTATTTAAAACCATGCACATTATCTTTGGAATACCAACTATTTCAAGGCTAAGTACTTGATGCTCACTAGGTGTTGTATGATCATTAAATATAGTATCTATTCCTCTTGTTGCCAAAATGGAAAAGTCTTCATCTTCTCTTACCTTATCTTGGCTAAATGGTACTCCGTGAGACGCTTCTTTATAACATATTGCAGCTTTTACTCCTGTACTTTCTAATGCTTTTTTCTGATCAAAAAGTCTGTTATTAGTTACATATCCTTGCATAGGATCCAATTTTATTTCCATCTTATTAACCTCAAAAACTTCCTACGTTTATTATAACAAATATTAGTGTATATGTATATTAACTAGCTATTATTTCTTCTACTGTTTTAGCATCTGAAAAATCAAGCTTTTTATCACCTATTATTTGATAATCTTCATGCCCTTTTCCAAGTATCATAAGTATCATTTTTTTATCTAACATTTCTATTCCCTCTTTTATAGCATCATATCTATCATAAATTATTTTATATCTACCAAAAGCACCTTTTATCATATCTTTTACTATTTCTTTTTCATTTTCATATCTTGGATTATCATTAGTAAAAATAACTTCATCAGAATACTTACATGCTATATTAGCCATTATAGTTCTTTTTTCTTTTTCTCTATTC
>CAVAWS010000075.1:0-11146 GCA_963592455.1 Paratractidigestivibacter sp.
AGAGTATGAAAAGTTTATAAATGTAATTAAAACAAGAAGTGTTTATAATTATAATGTAGAAGTAAATACAAATGATAAAATTTTAACATTGTCTTCTTGTTATAACAGCTCTAAAAGAGTGGTTTTGCATGCTAAGTTAATTGTTAAAAAGTAAGAAAAAGATAAACTTAAAATGCATAGTTTATCTTTTTTATATATTAATTTTTTAATTATTAAAGTTTACTATTTACAAACAAATGTACGTATGATATTATAAGTATACAAATAAAAAGAAAGGCGGCATTTTATGTATAAAATTTGTGATAATATAGAGTTTAATGAGAATATGACAATTATTGTTCCTTCCTATAAAGAGGTGTATTATAAGAAAAAATACATAAATAATAATTATAAATTTACTACTTTTAAAAATTATTTGTTAGATAATTATAATGGAAATAAAAAGATAGTAGGTAATCATGAAAATTATATTATGATGTATAACGCCCTAAAAAGTGTTAGTAGCACATTAAAAAATTACAAAGGTTTTATATCTTATTCATTTGTAAATGATTTATTAAATAACTATGATGGTTTTTATACGTATGATTTAAATAATAATGATAAGATAAATGATTTAAACGTAATATATAAAAAGTATGAGTCTTTGTTAGATGAAAATAATTTAATTAATGAAAGACTTTTAAAACTTTACATGTTAAATAATTATTTGTTTAATGAAAAAATAGTTTTTTGTGATTTAGAAAAAATTGATATCTATGATTTAAAAATAATTAATAAGATGCAAGATGTTATAATAGAAAGTCAGGATAATAAGTTCTTAAGCGAGAAATTTAACTTTAAGTATAATGATGTTAAGTATAATGATTCATATTTATATAATGAGTTTAATGACATAGAAGATGAGTTATCTTTTGTTTTAAATGATATAAAAAAAAGAGTGTTAAATGAAAAAATTAAGTTTAATGATTTTGCTATTGTATCACCATCTATTGAAACATATGAACCTTACTTAGATTTAATTTTTGATGTTCCTTATAATAAAAAAACAAAAAGTGGACTATTAACTAATAAATTCATTAGGGCCTTAAAAGAGGTTCTATGCACATCCTTTTCTTTTAAAAACGTTATTAATATGTTAAAGTTAGATTTGTTTTGTATAAAGTATGATTTAGTAAACAAATTAGATAACTACATGTATAGTTGGAATTTAGAGGACAATGAGTTTGTAAGTGGCTTTAATTATAATCCAAATGGTGATATGAAGAGTTTTACAACCAAAGATACAAATGATTTAAACATGATAAATGACGCGATAGAAAGCATTAATACACCTATTATGTACTTACTAAAAAATACTATAAATGTAACCGATAAATCAACTTTATTAAGAGAGTTATACACATATTTAGATGAAGAAAAAATAATGGATAAGTTATATGAAAAAGATTATGAGGGTGCAACTTCTTTAGTTAATGCATTAGAATCTATTAATGATTATTTAGAAGACGAAACTTCATTGGTTGAAATAATTGAAATACTTAGTAATCTTACTTTTTTATCTAATAATAAAATAGTTTTCGCAAATTCAGTTAGGGTTTCTAATATTAATGATTTTATACCTGAAGATAAAAAATATGTATATTTAGTAGGAACATCAGACGATAACATAGAAACTAATTTTAAGGCAAGTTCATTAATTTCTTATGATGATATAAAAGAATCTAATTTAATAGAATTAATAAATGACTATAACAATTTAAATGAATATTATTTAAATAAGTGTTTGTTATCTAAGAACGTTTTTATAAGTTATCATAAATTATCTGTTGATTTAAGATTAAAAAACTTATCATCAAAGATAGGAAAATTAAATTTAGTTAAATATGATAATGATAAGCTATATGATGTAAACTTACTTAAAAAGGATTATGCACTTAATCTATCAGCTAATAAAATAAATTTAGTTGATGACTATTTTTTTGACAGAATAAATTTAGCCTATAATCATGATTTAAAAAGGCACATAAGTTTAGATAGCGTAGACAAATTATATAATGGTAATCTTAATATATCGCCATCTGGTATTGAGGTGTATTCAAAGTGTCAGTTTTCATATTTCTTACAATATATGCTTAGGTTAAATATAAAAGAAAAATACTCATTTGATAATAGAAAAGTGGGTACGTTTGTACATTACATATTAGAAAACATAGTAAGAAATGATTTGGATAATATAGATAAAGATAACATTTATGAACATGTTAAAAAGTATCAAAAATCATTTTTAGAAGAAAATAATATGATAGTTGATAATGTAACTTTATATGTCATGGATGAACTTTCAAAATCTACTTGTATGGTTATTAAAAACATCATAGATGAACAAAAAATATCCCCATTTAAACCATTATATACAGAGCTAAAAATAAAGGAAAATGAAATGATTAAACCTGTTGAAATAAAGCTTAATAATGGGCTTTTAAGCTTATCTGGAATAGTGGATAGACTTGATTATTATGAAGATGATAATAATTATTACTATAGAATAATTGATTATAAAACAGGAGAGAAGACATTTAGATTAGATGAAGTTATTAATGGCTTAAACTTACAAATGTTACTTTATTTGTTAGCTATTAAGGAAAATAAAAGAAGGCTTACAGACAAAAACATAACACCATCAGCACTCTTATATTATCCAGCATTACTTAAGTATGAGACATCAACTAGGTTTATTAGCTTGGAAGAAAAAGAAAAAAAGATAAAAGAAAGACTTAGAATGAATGGTATTTTAAATAAAAATATATTAGATAACATTGATGAAGATGATGCTTCTATATATTATAAAATTAAAAGCAATAACAAAGTTTGTCCTGAGTATTTTTATGATGAAGATAGTCTAGAATTAATATTTAGTAATTTAAAAGAAACGTTAAAAAAAGTTGGAGATGATATTTTATCTGGGAACATAAGCATTAATCCAATTGGTAAAAAAGTTGATTCATGTAAATATTGTAAATTTTCAAGTATATGTGCATTTGATTTTAAAAATGATAAAAAAAGATATTTAAAATCGCTTAAAAATAGTGAAGTATTAAAAATGTTAGAAGGTGATAATAATGCCTAATTGGACAAAAGATCAAGCCCGTGCGATAAACGAAAGAGGCGGCAAAATTATAGTAAGTGCAGCAGCAGGTTCTGGTAAAACGGCCGTATTATCAGAAAGAGTTATACAATATATTTTAAATGGTGGAACTGTAAAAAAACTTCTTATTGTAACGTTTACTAATGCTGCGGCATTTGAAATGAAAGAAAGAATTAAAAATAAAATAAAACAAGCGTACGTAAAAGATCCTTCAAATGAACATTTAGAAAAAGAATTATCCTTAGTTGATGTAAGTGATATTACTACAATGGATGCATTTTATAATAACCTAGTTAAAAATAACTTTGAAAAATTAAATATAGATAGAAATTATAATATACTGCAAACAGAAGAAGAAAATATATTAAAGAAAAAAATATTAAGTGATTTATTTGAAAACTCTTTTAAACATAATGAAAACTTTAAGAAATTATTATCATTTTTCAAAGCAACCGATAACTCTTTAATATCTGAGGTTTTATTAAAAGTATACGACTTTTTAAACACTGTACCAGATTATTCATTAATGATACAAAAAATTATTAATTATTATGATGGTTCGTTTTATAAAGATTTATTTTTTAGGGAGTTACATGAAGAACTTTCTTGTATAAAAGATGATTATGTAAATAATACAAATGGATTATATGAAAGCAGTGATAAATTTGATAAGGCTGTTGAGATATTAAATAAGGAAATTTGTTATATAAATGATCTTATAAACATAAATAACTTTGATGATTTATCATCTAGGCTTAGGACAATTACATTTGATACTTTAAGAGCTCCTAAGGGTATGGGCGATAATAATTATTATGTTAAGCTAAAATCCCTACGAAAAACGTTTAAAGAATTAATAAATAAAAAACTTTTAGAACAATATAATATGACAGATGAAATATATGATAATGACATGAAACTTTGCAAAGAAAACTTAACAACGTTATTTGGCTTAGTTTTAGAATTTAAGGAAAACTTATTAAATGAAAAAAGAAGGATAAATAGTTATTCGTTTTCTGATATATCATTTTTTGTGATAGATTTATTAATTAAGGATGGTAAGAAAACTTCTTTAGCAGAAGATTTATCTAAAAAATATGATGAGATTTTAATAGATGAGTATCAAGATACAAATAATTTACAAAACGTAATATTTAATGCTATTTCAAATAATAATTCAAACTTATTTATAGTAGGAGATGTTAAACAAAGTATTTATAGATTTAGAAGTGCAGCACCTTACATATTTAACAATGATAAAAATAATGCTTTTTTAGATAAATTTCCAAAACTTATAACATTATCAAAAAACTTTAGATCAAGAAAAGAAGTACTTGATTTTTGTAATTATGTATTTGAAAGTACAATGTCAGATAAAATTGGTGAAGTTGATTATAATGATAGTGAAAAGCTATATTTAGGAGCGTCATTCATAGAAAAAGATGACTTAGATACAGAAGTTATATTAATAGATTTAAAAGAAAAAAATGAGGAAGATGACGTTAAAAACATTGAAAAAGAGGCAATTGTTGTAGCAGATAGAATAAAAGAATTATTAGATAGTAAGTACATGGTATATGATAATAAAGAGGAAAAGTTAAGATGTATTAAACAATCTGATATAGCAATTTTACTAAGAAGTATGAGTAATAGTTCTTACTTTATAGAAGCATTAAAAAATAGGAATATAAGTTCTTACGCACAAGATAGTACAACATACTTTGATAATTATGAGGTAAAACTAATCATAAATATACTTAAAATAATAGATAATCCATACGATGATGTGGCACTTATGTCTGTTATGAATTCTAAATCTGTTAATATATCATTAGATAAAATAGTAGATATAAGATATAAGAATAAGTATGATAGTTTATATAAAAATTTAACATCATCAACTGATGAAGAAATAAAAGCGTTTTTAGATGATTTAAGTTATTTAAGAGATTATTCATCTAATCATGAAATATATGAAATATTAAATGAAGTTTACAAAAAATATGATTTATTATCAATAACAGCATCTGAAAAGCAAGGAATAAATAAAGAAAAAAATCTTATTCAAATGATAAAGCATGCAAAAGATTTTGATAAAGATTCAAATAAAAGTCTACATGAATTTATAACGTATTTGGAAGATATTAATCTAAACAAAGATTCATTAGAAGGAATAAATCCATTATCTGATAAAAATAACATTTTAATAACAACTATACATAAATCAAAAGGATTAGAATATCCAGTTATATTTTTATCAGAAACAGGTAAGAAGTTTAATACTAAGGATTTAACCAATGAGGTAATGATAAATGAAGATTATGGTATGGTATTTAATTTTATAGATAAGGAATATAAACTTAAATATGAATCAATACCACTAAAAGTATTTAAAGACTTAGAGAAAAATAAAATGCTTTCAGAGGAACTTAGAATATTATATGTAGCATTAACTAGGGCAAAAGAAAAGATAATTATTACTGGTTATAACAACAATTTAGAAAACCTGATACATAAAGCAGCATCAAGTATGGGAGATAATTTAAGAATATCAGATTTATATTTAAAAAAAGTAAACACATATCTAGAAATTATTATGCCTATTTTACTAAGACATCCTAATTCAAAAGAACTAAGAAACTTATCAGAGGTTGATATTAAGACGTTTATAACAGAATGCAAATTAAAAACAAAAATACTAGAAGGTATAAATATTTCAGAAGAAGAATTTAATAGTACAAAAGAAACTGAAAAATTAAATTATGATATAAACTGGTTTAATAAAATGTTAAATATAAGTTATGAAAGTGAAAATATTCCTGAATATGTTTCGGTAAGTACTATAAAACAAAAGAGAAAATACAATAGAAAACCAAACTTTCTAAATGGTGGAGTATCAAATAATACAGTAGGTACACTATATCATAAAGTGTTAGAAAAATTAGATGTAAAAAGATATAACATTAAAGGATTAGAAAAGGCTATTAATAATTTGTCTAATAACAAAATAATAACAAATGAAGAAAGAAAAATGTTATCTTTAGAAAAAATATTTGCATATCTTACATCTGACATCTATGAATTATTATTATCAAGCGATAAATTTTACAGAGAAATGAAAATAGACTTTTTAATTCCTTCAACATACTATGATAAATCCATAAAAAGTGGTAATATATTAACTAGTGGAGTTATAGATTTATTGTTTATAAAAAACGATGAGTATTATATAATAGATTATAAAACTGATAATGTAGATACATTAGAGGAATTAAAGGACTTATATAAAGTACAACTTGACTTATATGAATTAGCGATTAAACAAAAAATGAATGCTAAAAAAGTTAATAAATACATATACTCTATTAAATTGAATAAATTTATAAAAGTGTAGGAGGGATAATGATGGTTCAAGATATATTTGAATTAATAAATAAAGAAAAAAATAGACAAAATAACACTATTGAACTTATTGCATCAGAAAATTTTGTCTCTAAAAACGTCTTAAAAGCACAAGGAAGTGTTCTTACTAACAAGTATGCTGAAGGCGTTCCATATAAAAGATATTATGGTGGATGTGAAATAATTGATGAAATTGAAACACGTGCAATAGAAGATGCAAAAAAGTTGTTTGAAGTAAAATATGCAAACGTTCAGCCTCATTCTGGTTCAGCAGCTAACATGGCAGTATATAGGGCTTTATTAAAACCTAAAGATAAAGTTTTGTCTATGAAATTAGAAGCAGGCGGACATTTATCACATGGTAGTAGTATGAGTTTTAGTGGTATGGATTATGAGTTCCATTCATATAACGTAGATAAAGAAACTAACATGTTAAATTATAATGATATTAGAAGACTTGCATTAAAAGTAAAGCCAAAATTAATAATTGCAGGCGCATCATCATATCCAAGAAAAATTGACTTTGAGGAATTTAGAAAAATAGCTGATGAAGTAGGCGCGTATTTAATGGTAGACATGGCTCACATAGCAGGACTTGTTGCGGCAGGCCTTCATCAAAATCCATGTAAGTATGCAGATGTAGTAACTTCAACAACTCATAAAACACTAAGAGGTCCAAGAGGCGGAATAATTTTAACTAACGATTCTGTTTTAATAGGAAAAATCAACAAGGCGGTATTTCCAGGAATTCAAGGAGGACCATTAGAACATGTAATAGCAGCAAAGGCAGTGTGCTTTGAAGAAGCAATGAATCTAGACTTTATAAAATATCAAAAACAAATTATAAAAAATGCAAAAGTTTTGTGTGATGTATTAAAAATGGAAGGATTTAAAATTGTAACAAACGGAACAGACAATCATCTTTTATTAGTCGATACAAAAAAATCAATTGGCATGACTGGAAAAGAAGCTGAAAACGTACTTGAAAAAATAGGAATAACATGCAATAAAAACATGATTCCATACGATCCAACAACTCCATATATTACAAGTGGAATAAGACTTGGAACACCAGCTATGACAACTAGAGGATTTAATGAAAAAGACTTTGTTGAGGTTGGAAAAATAATTTCATTATCACTTAAAAATAGTGAAAATAAACAAATACAAGAAGAATTAAAAATAAGAGTATCAAATCTATTAAAAAAATATCCTTTATATGAAGAAGGTGATTTACATGAATAATATAATGGATGGAAAACTTGCATCCCAAGCACTTAAGATGAGTTTAAAGAAGAAAATTGAGTTTGAAAACTTAACTCCATCGTTAACCGTTATTCAAATTGGTGATAACAAGGCAAGTAATATATACATTAGAAATAAAAAAAATGCATGTGATGAAGTTGGAATAAAGTGTGATGTTATAAAATTTCCAGAAACAATATCAGAAGAACTTGTTATAAATGAAATAAACAGATTAAATAATGATATATCTGTAAATGGAATAATAGTTCAATTACCACTTCCATCTAATTTTAATGAAGGTGTAATTATAAATGAGATTGATCCAATAAAGGATGTAGATGGATTAACATATCAAAACGTTGGTAATTTAGTATTAGAAAATGAGGCTTTAATATCATGTACACCGCTTGGAGTAATGGAATTATTAAAACAATATAATGTTAAATTGGAAGGAAAAAATGTTTGTATAGTAGGTAGAAGTAACCTTGTTGGGAAACCTTTAATACAGTTATTTCTTCAAAAAAATGCAACGGTTAGTATATGCCATTCAAAAAGTTTAGATATAAAAAAATACACTAAAATGGCTGATATCTTAGTTGTAGCAGCAGGACATCCAAATTTAATAACTAAGGATATGGTAAAAGACGGTGTTGTTGTAATAGACGTTGGTATTAATAAAGAAAATAATGTTTTATGTGGTGATGTAGATTTTAAACACGTAAGTGATAAAGCATCTCTTATAACACCTGTTCCAGGAGGTGTTGGTCCAATGACTGTTGCGTGTTTGCTTAAAAATGTTGTTAAAGCGTATTTGCACCAAAATAAATAATGAAAAGTAAATTAGACGATGTATTTATAGAAAATTTACCAACACTCGATTTACATGGCGAAATAAGATCGTCTGCAAGAGTTTTGATAAAAGAATTTATATATGATAATTATATTTTAAGAAATAAAAAAATAGTTATAATTCATGGAATAGGTACTGGTGCATTAAAAGAAGAACTATATAAAATTTTAAAAAGTAGTAAATACGTAGAAGAATACCATTTAAATGGATTTAATACTGGATGTACGTTAATATATATCAAAAATAGGTAATATGTAAAGCATGTTATCTTTTTTTATTAATAAGAGTTATTTTTGATATAATATAAGTAAGTAGGAGTGGTAAAATGCAAAAAATAGAAAAAAATAAAATAGAAGAGCCTAAAAAAAGTGTATCTGCAAAAACTAAGAAAAAACCAAAAAAAGAAAAAAGAAAAAAAGGAAAAGCATTTAAGGTAGTCCTTGTAATTTTTCTTTTAACACTATCATTTTTTATAGGATATATTGTTAGAGATAAAAAAGTAACTGAAAATGAAAACGAAAGAATAATAACTAAGAAAGAAAAAAAGGAAATAACATTTGAAAATAGCGAATTAAAAGATGCGTTTGCATATTCATTTGATGAAAATAACATATATGCTTTATATAGTGATAATGAGAGCAAAAAAATATATGGATTTGATGATAATAATAGAGAGATAAACTCGCTTATATATAAAGAAGGAATGATATACTTTACAGAAAAAGATGGTGAAGAAAAAGTATATACTAAGATGATAGATTTAAATAAAGGAAATAGTAAATATGATGTAGAAAACGTTGATTTAGAAGGTGATGAATTAACACTTGTTGGGTGCTACGATAAATATATATATTATTTTGATTCATATTCTAAAGTGTATAAAAATAAAGAATATGGATATACATTATACAAATATGATGTACAAAATAAAAAGAAGACAGTTGCAATAGAAGGTTTGGTTTATGATGCAAAAATAAGTTCTAACGGAAAAATTTATTATAGCAAAGCATACTCTAAAATCGTTAATAAAAAAGTAAAAATACTTAAATCTAATATATACGCTTATAACATAAGTGAAGATAAAAACTTGCTAGTTTCATCAAATAAATTTAATGATTATTATGGAAATATAACACCATATGAGCTTTTAGATATATATAAAACTTACGTAATATATAAATATGATTCAAGAGATAAAACATACTACTTCAAATATGATATTGTAACAACAAATATAACTAATATAATATCAGAAAATAGATATGATATCTCTTGCGACAATGATAATAATTACCTAATATGTCTAAAAAATATAAAAAGTAATAAAAAAGATTTACTAATATATTCTGTTGAAACAAATGAAAAAATTTATGAAAGCAATAATGTTACAAATAAAGATTTAATAAGTGCATATGTAATACCTAATGACAAATTTAACGGATTATATATTAATTTAGCTCCTGATGATACTACTAATTTATTTAGTTTAGAAAGCCAAAAATTTATAGATGAAAATTCTACTTTAAATAACGTAGTATTAAAAGATAATTAGAGGTAAATATGCATGATGTAATTATAATAGGTGCAGGAGCATCAGGTTGCTTTCTTGCAATAAATTTAAAAATCAAAAATCCTAAACTAAATGTATTGCTACTTGAAAAAAATGAAAAATTAGGTAAAAAAATATTAATTACAGGTAATGGTAGATGCAACTTAGGAAATGAAAATGAAGATATAAAAAATTATAACAGCACTTCTAAATTAGACGAGTTTAGTGCTAGGTTAAAAAATAACAATTATTTATCACTTTTAAATAAAATTGGTATTTTAACTAAAAAAGAAGAAACATCATCCAGAATATATCCATACTCAAATCAAGCAATAACAGTTTGCAAATCATTTGAAAGAGCTTTAGAAGAAAATAAAGTGGATATAAAATATAATTATGATGTAAAAAAAGTAAAAAAAGAAAAGAATGTGTTTATAATAAATGATGAATTAAGGTGTAATAAGCTAGTTATAGCAACTGGTGGAAAATCATATTCAAAAACAGGCTCAACTGGTGATGGCTATAAAATATTACAATCTTTTGGTCACAAGATTACAGACCTTTATCCATCTCTTACATACCTAAAAACAAACTATAAATACATAAAGGATTTAGCAGGGGTAAGAGTAAATGGGCTAGTTAAACTAGTTGTAGATGAAAAAGAAAAACTTAGTGAAACAGGCCAAATACAATTTACAAAAGATTCATTATCTGGTATTTGCATATTTAACCTATCAAGAAATGTATGTAAATACATTAAAGAAAATAAAAACGTAAGTGTAGTAGCAGACATAATGCCAGAATATAAAATTTTAGAGTTGGAAAACTATTTATTACAGTTTAGTAATTATAAAGTGGAAGAGGCATTATCTTGCATGATAAACAATAAAATAAGTGTTGTAATATCAAAAGAACTTAATATACATGGAAAGAAAGTTTGCAATTTAAATCA
>CAVAWS010000075.1:11156-22159 GCA_963592455.1 Paratractidigestivibacter sp.
TCGGTAGGAGATTTTGAATCAGCACAGGTAACCAATGGAGGAGCCTATTTAAAAGAATTTACGCCATTTTTAGAATCTAAACTAGTACCAAATTTATATTCAGTTGGTGAAGTTTTAGACGTAGATGGAAAATGTGGTGGATATAATCTTTCATGGGCCTTTAATAGTGCACTTGTTGTTGTGGAAAAAATAGGGTTTTCAACAGAAAAATAAAAATCTTGACGGGGGGGGGTAATGTGATATTATAAACATGTAAATTATAATAAGGAGAGTAAAAATGGGAGTATTAAAAAACGGCGTTGGAAGGCCAAGTAATGAAACAATAAGAAAGAGAAACATAATAAAAATAATGTTTGCTATATTAATATTAGCTATTATAGGACTTATAGGCTACATATTAGTTGATAAAGGAATAATTACTATAAATGGTAATGAAAAGGTAGCAAAAGATGAAACACCAGTTAACACAGAACAAAATAAAGAAGAGATGGATATAGAAAGTAAAGAAGTAGAAGATTTATACATTCCATTTAGCTATTTCATGCATGAAGCTAGTGAAGAAGAATTATATAAAAAAGATGTTGTTTTACCATCAGATTTATCAAATGAATATAAAAATAGATTAGCATTTGCTTATATGTATAGTAAGCTTGGGTATGACAATGTATATGATGGAGAAAACAAACTATATGACGATTATGAATTAGAATTTCTTTATCTAAAATCTAGTAAATTAGAAAAATATTATACTGAGTTTTTTGGAGAAGACGTTAAATATAGTAAAGTGTCTTTTAATTCTTATTCAATTGATACATATGAAATGACATACAATTCAAAAGATGATTCATATTATGCGGCAGACTTTGCAAGTGATTTTACGCCTTATCGTTATGCACACGAATTATATAAAGCAGTAAAAAGTGGTAATAAAATAGAATTGTATGAATATGTTGTTGTTTATAATCAAAATTATGATGATAGAGTATTTGGGGTATATAAAAACATAGATGATGCAAATAATTACAAAAACGCAATAAAAGAAGAATTACTTAATGATAGCGGAGATTATAATTTAATAAAATACACGGATAAAGAACTATCCCATCAAGGCGTTTATGGAGATGATTTATCAGATTATAAAGATGAAGCTTCTAAATATAAAATAACATTTGAAAAAGAAAATAGTAATTATGTATTTAAAAAAATAGAAAAAATAAATTAATTTTAGAAAGGCGAATCATCGTCTTTTTTTCTTGTTTTTAATACTTAAAGATAGTATAATTATATTAATAAAAATAAGTAATTAAAGTACTAAAAGTATAATATTATTATATTAGGAGGGTATATGAAAAAGAAAAGAAGAAAAGATAAGATGAGTGTGGGTAAAAAAATCTTAATAGCTTTATTACTAGTTATCATAGTATTACTTGGGGTATATTTATTTAATATTAAGAAAGAAAATAATAAAGAAGACAAAAAGACGACTAAAACAACAGTAAAAAAAGAAGATCAGATAAAAATAGTTGATTTAAACTCTGACGAAAGACCTTATGCGGTTATGATAAATAATAATAAAGCGGTTTGGAATTATCAAGCTGGTTTACAAGATGCATACATAACATATGAAATAATAGTTGAAGGTGGAATAACAAGAATGATGGCTGTTTTTAAAAATGCAACAACATCAAGAATAGCCTCAGTAAGAAGTTCAAGACATTATTTCTTAGACTATGCATTAGAGAACGATGCAATTTATGCACATATAGGTTGGAGTCCTAAAGCAGAAAGTGATATATCTTCTTTAAATATTGCAGCTATTAACGCTGATAATAGTAGTAATACTTTTATATGGGATAATAATTTAAAAAAGATATCAAAAGAACATAGGGCATATACAAGCATAGAAGCCTTAAAAAAAGCAGCAAAAAGCAAAGGATATAGAACAACTTCAAGTAAATCCTTACTACTTAAATATCAGGCTAAAAGTATAGATTTATCAAAGTATCAAAATTCATTAGTAGCTAACACTATTAGAATTCCTTATTCTAGTTCACATATAACAAGTTATAGTTATGATAGCGAAAATAAGGTATACAAAAGATATCAAAATAATTTAGAACATAAAGATTATGTTACTGGAAAACAATATACTGCAAAAAACATAATTACATATAAGGTTAGTAATTACACATTAAATGATGGTTCAAATAAGGGAAGACAAGATATAGAAAATATCGGTAGCGGGGAAGGATATTTCATATCAGAGGGTTATGCTATTCCAATTATTTGGTCAAAGGAATCAAGAGCTTCTAAGACAATATATAAGGTAAAAGAAACTGGAAAAGAATTAGTGGTAAATGATGGAAATACATTCATACAAATAGAACCAAGTAGTATGAATTTAACTATTGAATAACATTTCATGACAAGACATATAATTAAGTGGTGATTATATGTCTTTTATTTATATTATTTTATGCGGTTTATTGATTGGTTCATTCATGGTAATGCCAGGGGTATCTGGGCTTGTAATTGCCGTTATACTAGGTCTTTATGAAAAAATTATTTCTTCTGCAACTAATTTATTTAAGGATTTTAAAAATAATTTTTTATTTTTACTTTTTCTAGGAATAGGTGTTTTAATTGGATGTATTTGGGTTAGCAATATATTAATTTTATTTTATGAAAAATATGAGGCAATTACAAAATTATTATTTATTGGACTTATTTTAGGAGGTACACCTTATTTGATAAAACAAATAAATAAGCCGCTAAAACCTGAAAACATCTTAATAATTTTGTTTACACTATTAGGTTCTTTATCATTATTTGTGCTATCTAAAAGCGTTTTATCATTTAATTTAAATGTTAAAACAGATAATTATTTATTAAGCAGTATTTGTTTATTTTTATCTGGATTTATATATTCTATTGGAAAAGTAATCCCAGGAATATCAAGTTCATTCTTATTAATGATAATTGGGATGTATGAATATGTATTATCTGTAATAGCTCATCCAATAACAGTTGGGTTAGCTGATATAAAAAACTTTATTTGGTTTGTTTTGGGACTTTTGCTTGGTGTAATTATTTTACTTAAAACGATAAATAATTTATTAGATAAACATCACGATGTTATGTACTGTATAATAACTGGGTTTGTAATAGGTTCTTTACCAATTTTAATACCTAATAACTTGGATTTTAATTTTATGATAGGTGCATTATTTAGCGTGTTAAGTTTTATATTTACTTATAAATTATCAAAATAATTATAAAAAACTAAAAAAAGACTATTTTTGACTTGACAATAGCACCATATTTTTAGTATACTTAAAGAGCTTTAAGGAAAAAAGCTTACTTAAACGGTTCCGTGGTGTAGGGGTTAACACGTCTGCCTGTCACGCAGAAGATCGCGGGTTCAAATCTCGTCGGAACCGCCATTTTTTTATTTGGCTCTGTAGCTCAGTCGGTAGAGCACAGGACTGAAAATCCTGGTGTCGGCAGTTCGATCCTGCCCGGAGCCACCATTTAAAAAATAACAACCATTAGGTTGTTTTTTTGTTCGCTCTCGGGCAGAATGATAAAAATTGCACGAAAAATGATAATTATATAAAAAGTAATAAAGAATGGTCATTTTCTTTATTACTTTTTATTTATTTTTTTATTAGGTTTATTATTAATTTTTAGCTCTTCACGTATTTCTTTTAAAACACTTAATTCTGTTTCTTCAATTTTCCCTTTTTCCTCTTCCTTATTCTTATTTTGTTTATTAGCAATTGAAGATAATTTATTTATAGTTTTAATAAATATAAATACACAAAATGCTATAATTAAAAAATCAATAACGTTTTGAATAAACCTACCATATGTAATTTTAGCTTCACCGATTTTTATTGATAAATTACTAAAGTCAACACCACCAATTAAAACACCAATAATAGGCATTAAAATGTCATTAACAAGTGAAGATACAATTTTACCAAATGCACTACCAATAATTACACCAACAGCTAAATCTACAACGTTTCCTTTTGAAATAAACTCTTTAAACTCCTTAATCATAATACTACCTCCACTAATAATTATAACATAATTTTGCACTTAATTTTAGTATCTATGGTATAATTAATATAAAGGTAGTGATAGCATTGAAAAAAAGAAATATTATTATTATTGAAGGTCCACAAGGTGTTGGTAAAAGTACACTTGCTAATTTTTTGCGTGATAATTTATCTTCTACAAATTTATATAGATTATCTGGAATAAATGACAAGACAAAAGAAGGAAAATATAAAAATGAAATTATGTATTTAGAATTGATTGATTATATAAATAAATTAGAAAAAACAGAGTTAAATTTAGTTTTTGATAGATTTTTCTTCTCTGAACAGGTATATTCCAAACTTGGATATAAAGAATACTTGTTTGATGATGTATATGAAAAATTATTAACTGAATTTTATAAATTAAATTATAATATATACTTTGTTGTTTTATATTTAAATGATGAAACCCTATATAAAAGAAGGTTAAAAAGGGTTCATCATAACTATAAAGAGTTTAGTTTGAAAAGTAGTGTTGATCAACAAAAAACATACTTAGAACTTGCTGATAACATTGATAAAAATAAGGCAAAAGTTATAAAAGTAGCTATGGATGATTATGAAGATGGTTATAATAAAATAATAAATAACATACCATTATTAAAAGAAAGTAACATAAAATATTAAGCTATTTAATATCATAAAAATAGATATAAAAAATAAATTTGTTAAATTCTCTTGAAAAATATAAAGATAAGTGCTATAATTAGTGGCGTCGCAAGGGAAGTGCAGCATCAAATATTACTGACCCCTTGTGGTTGAGTTCTAATTATTGCGCTCGTAGCTCAGCTGGATAGAGCACTTGGCTACGAACCAAGGGGTCAGGGGTTCGAATCCCTTCGAGCGCGCCACTTTATTTATACTAAATCAAATGGAGTATTGACAACAAAGAATTTGTTATGTTATAATCTATTTGCAATTCGGAAAGTAGCACAATTTGGTAGTGCACGCGGTTTGGGACCGTGAGGTTGCAGGTTCAAATCCTGTCTTTCCGACCATTAGAAATTTAACTACTCAAAAAAGAGTAGTTTTTTTATTACATTTTTTTGCAACCTCACGCTATAAAAAATCTTACAACAAAATTAATTTTTTTAATAAAAAAGAACATTAATTAAAAATGTTCAATTAAACTAGCTTTCATATTCATCATATAATAATTTTAAATCATGCTCTTTTATATCAAAAGTCACACCATGATCGTGTTCCATTCCTTTTTTATAACCACTTTTATAAACTCCAAGACAAAAATAAATTCTTATATTACCATTTTCCAAAAGTTTCAAGAAAGCATCCATTCCCTTAAATTTAAAAAACTTCATATCAACATATTTGTAATATTTATTTCCACTGACTAACTTACTATCATACTTAACAAAACATAGATAATTAAGTTTCCTTTCAACAACATTTTCTATCTCGTCAAAATCCCAGTAAATATTTTTATCAATAAGTCTGTTTTGTTTATCATATACACATAAATAAATTCTTTTTTCACTGTATAACACCTTAATCTTAAAAAAGTAATTATCATTAACCTCGATCTTCCTATTTGACACAATTGTTTTCATAAAAATATTTACATCCGGAAAATCCTTATCCTTTGTTCCATACATCCTTCTAATCCTTTTTAATTCTAATCCAAAACAATTACTGGGTACAAGACTAAATAAATGTATGTTTTTATATTTATTACAAAAACTAAAATTATTTTTTACCTTTATCTCAACACCTTTATAATCCGCAATCTGAAACTCATCATTTTCTTTTCCCATTAATTTTTCAAAGGTAAGCCCAGCATTCCCAAAATTACAATTATTTATACCTCTTATATATCCTTTGCCCCTAATTTTTTCAAATTTTGACTTCAACTCATTTATTGATTCGTTAATTATAATATTTTCCATAAAATTCTCCTTTTTTGCCACTATAATACACAGGTGCTTTGTAGATAAAAATCGAAATATAGAATAATGTTAAAAAAACACGAAATATTCATGATATAATTATGTTGAAAGGATGAGAAATATGAAGTTAGTATCATGGAATGTTGCTGGATTTAGAGCATGCTTAAAAAAAGGTTTTGAGGACTTTTTCTACACTTGTGATGCAGACGTTTACTGTCTTCAAGAAGTAAAAGCAGAACCTCAGCAAATAGATTTTGAACCTAAGGATTTTTATTGTTACATAAATCCAGCGGAAAAAAAGGGATATTCAGGAACCTTAATTTATACGATAAACGAACCAATAAGTGTTAAATATGGAATTGGAATAGAAAAACATGATCATGAAGGAAGGGTAATTACTCTTGAGTTTGAGGATTATTACTTGGTAAATCAATATGTTCCGAATGTAAAAAGAGATTTATCTAGACTAGATTATCGTATGGAGTGGGAAGAAGATTTAAAAAAATATGTAAAAAAATTAGAAGAAAAGAAGCCAGTTGTTATATGTGGAGATTTTAATGTTGCACATGAGGAAATTGACATAAAAAATGCAAAAGCAAACATAGGTAACGCAGGATTTACATATGAAGAAAGAGAAAAATTCACAGAATTATTAAACTCAGGATTAATTGATACATATAGATATTTTAATCCATCAAAAGATGATGCATTTACTTGGTGGAGCTACATTGGCGGCGCAAGATTAAGAAACATTGGATGGAGAATAGATTACTTTTTAGTATCTAAAAACATAATAGATAAGGTTTCAAAGCCAGTTATATATAATGATGTAATGGGAAGTGATCATTGCCCAATAGGAATAGAATTAAAGCTTAAATAAAAGCTTTTTTTGCTCACGTAGCTCAGTTTGGATAGAGCATCACTCTCCGAAGGTGAAGGTCAAAAGTTCGAATCTTTTCGTGAGCACCATATAATTAAAAAATACCATATATTATTAAGCAATAGTTTAATAATATATTTTAATAGAAGGTGATAAAATTGTATAAAAAGATAACATTATTTGTAGGGGGGTTCCACTAATCAAAATATAAGTGAAGAATATAGAAAGGCTGCTGTTTTATTAGGTAAAAAAATAAATGAACGAGGATATAGAATGTTTTTTGATGGATGCACAGGCCTTCCATCAATAGCATATGACCAACTAGAAAATCATAAAGATGGTACCGTTATTTACAATGATTACTATAAATTATCACCAAAAACTAACATGGGCAGATTGACATTCAACTGAAAAATGATACAATATCAATCATTGGTGGGGTGCAATTATGAGTAAATTACAAGATTTAAACGATGAAGTATTAGAACAAATTAAATTTATTGATAAAGATTTTGAACTATCAAATCCTCTTCTTTTAACGGATAATATCCCTGGAAAAATTTTATATGTTGGTCAAGAAACAAATACATGGCAAGGAAGTCATAAATGTTTTTCATCAGCAAGAGAATTAGAAAAAAGATACGATGACTACTTCTTAAAAGATAAAATGAGTAACCGTGAATTCTGGAGATTTATAAGAAACGCTACTGAATGTCATGACGTTGCAAATGATGGAAACATTGCATGGTCAAATTTATTTATATGTAGCAAGGAAAAAGAAAAGGGTACACCGACTCTTCATCAAGAAATAAAAGATTTATCTGTGAATTATCTTCTTAATGTAATTGATTATTTAAAAATAGAGAAAATAGTTACAGTGGTAGGACCAAAAAATCCATACTATACTGTTTTAATGCAATTTATTAGTGAAATGAACTGGAATGTTCAAAGTTGGCCAACCCTTGAAAATCCTATTATATATTCAGACAACGAAAAATTATTTTATACATATCATCCAAATTATTTAAATAGAAAACATAAAATAGATGATGTAACAAATGAATTAAAAAACTTTATAAAAAAAGTTTAAAGTCATATTTAATTTTAGTATAATTATTAAAGAGGTATAAAATGAGAAAAATAAAAATAAAATCAAATTATGATGATTTAATGCTAGAAATAATGATAGAAGAAGCAAAATCTAAACCGGTAGGAATAGTTCAAATATCACATGGTATGTCAGAAAATAAAGAAAGATATAAAGATTTTATAAAATATCTTAGTAGTAATGGTTACACGGTTGTTATACATGATCATAGAGGACATGGCAAAAGTGTATTAAGTGATGAAGAATTTGGTTATTTTGGTTCTAATAAAAATATTTTAGTTGATGAACTTTATCAAGTAACAAATTATATCAAGGAAAAATATCCAAATCAAAAAATAACATTATTTAGTCATAGTATGGGATCACTAGTTGCAAGAAAATACATACAAGAACATGATGATATAATAGATAAACTTATTTTATGCGGAGCACCAACATATAATCCATTTTCAAACATAGGAATTTTATTAGCTAACATAATAGGTAAGTTAAAAGGTGAAAAACATAGGAGTAAATTTCTTAATAATTTAGTATTTGGAAGTTATAATAGCAAAAATGATGTCCAAAATTCTTGGATTTGTTCTGATAAAGGAGTAGTACAAAAATACAATGAAAGTAAATATTGTGGATTTATATTTACAATTAATGGATTTAAAATGCTTTTTTACATGATGAAGTCTGTTTTTAATAAAAAACTTTATAAAGTAAAAAATAAAACCCTTCCTATTTTTCTAATAGGAGGATCAGATGATCCAGTAATTAATGGAAAGAAAAAATTTAATCATTTAAGTTCATTTATAAAAAGTTTAGGATATAATAATGTACATGCTAAACTTTATACTGGTATGAGACATGAAATACTTAATGAAAAAGAAAAACAAGAAGTGTATGAAGATATCTTAGAATTTTTAAATAAAAATTAAGTCGTATATTTAATACGATTTTTTTGTTTATAAAAATATTTTTTAATCATAATAGAAAAGAAGGAGGCAACAAAATGGAAAATTATAATGAAGTTCCATCTATGATTTCATCAAAAGATTTAGATTATTTATGCGATGTATATAATTGGAATTTTAATGCATGTAAAGTAGCTAATAATCTAATGGGTAAAGTAGAGGATGAAGAGATAAAAAGAGCATTTAATAACGCGTATTTAATGCATTTAGAAAATGTTAAACAAGTTTTAGAAATATTAAAATAATAGGAGATATATATGAATAAAGAGATATTTAACGAGGAAAAACAGGTTTTAGAAAATTCAAATTTAAATGAAAAAGATTATATAACATTAATGCTAGAAATAGAAAAAAAGATGGCAAAAGATTTTGCGGTAGCAATGGAAGAAGCAAGCAACAAGGAATTATTTAATGATTATTATGATATGTTTGATGCTGTAATAAATGCCCAAAGAGAGTTATATGATATAATGTTTAGAAAAGGTTGGTATAAATTAGAAGTTGCAGAACAGCAAAAAATACAAAAAAAGCTAGATTTTTTAACAAATCAGATGACTCAGTTAGAAAAAATATAAAAAAAGTTAATTTAGGTATTGATTTTTATTTTTCTTTTTGATATTATTAATATGCATTCGAAATAATGCATATTTTTCTGGGGCCTTAGTTCAGCTGGCTAGAACGCTTCGCTTGCACCGAAGAGGTCAGGAGTTCGAATCTCCTAGGCTCCACCATATATGTTAATAAAACCTCTGATATTCAAGTATACAGAGGTTTTTATATAAAAGTTATTAAATTATGAAAAAAATGTTGATTTTTTATAATTTATATAGTAGAATTAAATAGTCAGTTTTATCAGCAGCATGAAATGGGCTTGTAGCTCAGCTGGTTAGAGCGCACGCCTGATAAGCGTGAGGTCGATGGTTCAAGTCCATTCAGGCCCACCATTTTATATTGACTAGTACAGGGTACAAACTGGCGCGTTGGTGAAGTGGTTAACACATCGCCCTTTCACGGCGACATTCATGGGTTCAAATCCCATACGCGTCACCATTTAGAATAATAAGTCTTTGCATTGCAAAGACTTTTTTCATTGTTTATTTATAATTTATTGATACATGAATCCATGAATGTTAATGTGTTATAAATCCTGAATGGACATTGAACATATAAAGTTTTAAGATTCCTTTAAGTTTTTCCTCTTATTGCAATTTATTATTAGAGAAAGTCCTATCATATTACTTAAAAGAGAAGAACCTCCATAACTTATAAACGGTAATGTTATTCCGGTAATTGGAAGTATACCAACATTCATGCCGATGTTTTGTGCCTGTTCATATAAAAGCATTGCTAAAAAACCAATTACTAATAACTTATAATTTTTATCATTAGATTTAATTACTTGTTTAACTAAAATGAAATCAAAAACAAATATTAATAATATTAAAATCATTGATCCAACAAATCCGGTATTATTAGAATAAACGGAAAATATAAAATCAGTATGAGCTTCAGGAATATATATAGGTGTATTATTTAAACCAAAACCAAGCATGCCCGCAGCCTTAATAGCAGAAGTTGCGTTTATAAACTGCATATTACTTTTACTAGACCAATCTAAAATTCTATTTATTCTATAAAAAAAATCATTTCCAAAAACACTAATAAATAAATTTTTTTCTTTAAAATAAAGAAGAAAAAATATAGAAATTCCTGCTAATAATAATATGATTAATGTCATTAGTAGCTTCTTATTAATACCATAACAAAAAAGCATAGTAATAGTAATTAGAAAATAAATAATAACCATACCTGTATCAGGCTCTAAAAATGTTAAAATACTAGGTATTAAAGTAAAAAATAATGAGATGACAAAAAGTTTAAGATTATTAAAAAAATTATCATCTAAGTTCTTTTTATCAAATTCCTTAAATATTTTAATATTTATTAATATAATTGTTAATTTCATAAACTCACTAACCTGAATAGATCCTATTTTAGGAAGCACAATCCAGCACTTAGATCCATTTATTTCTTTTCCGAAAAAGA
>CAVAWS010000076.1:0-4218 GCA_963592455.1 Paratractidigestivibacter sp.
AATTAAGGTGGTACCGCGGTTATTAATCGTCCTTTTATTAAAGGATGATTTTTTTTATTTAAAGGAAGTGATGAGTATGGGTATAATATATGATTTATTAGAAAAATCAAGGTTAAAAGAAAAGAAAGAACGAATGAAAACAATTGAAAAACTTCATAATAAGAAAAATAAAGATAACACTTATGGCAAATCAGAGTATAAGGTTGTTTTAAATAAATACGAAGATAGTGACAAGGAGAATAAAAAGAGTTATGGAAAAAAATAAAATGCATGGTGTTGGGATAGGAATTATGATACTAAATGATAAGGGAGAAGTTCTTTTAATACTTAGAAATAGTGATCCTAAATTAGCTAATAGTATTATGCGTTTAGAAGGTTCATGGACTCTTCCTGCAGGTGTTGTACATAATAACGAAACCCTTTATAGTGCAGCTAAAAGAAAAGCAAAACAAGAAGTTAACTTACAAATAGATGGTATTAAGGTTATCTCAGTTGCAGATGATATTAACACTTATGCTCATTTTTTAACAATAGGTGTTATAGCAGATAGTTATAATGGAGAAATTAATTTAGGCGATACTAAAGAACACGTTGATTATAAGTTCTTTGACTTAGATAACTTACCAAGTAATTTATGTGAACCTAGTAAAAAAATAATAAAAAATTATAGAAATAATAGAATTTATGAAGGAGAGTAGATAATTATGGAAAAGAAAAAATATTATATATCAACAGCAATTGCATATACATCTGGTAAACCACATATTGGAAATACATATGAAATAGTACTAGCAGATTCTATCGCTAGATATAAAAGACAAAAGGGATATGATGTTTATTTTCAAACAGGAACTGATGAACATGGAGAAAAAATTGAGTTAAAGGCAAAAGATAAAGGAATAACACCTAAAGAGTTTGTAGATGAAGTATCTACTGAGATAAAAAGAATTTGGGACGTTATGAATACATCTTATGATAAATTTGTTAGAACAACTGATCCTAATCACGAAAGAGTAGTTCAAAAAATATTTGATAAGATGTATGAAAAAGGAGATATTTATAAGGGGGAATACTCAGGACTTTATTGTACTCCTTGTGAATCATTTTGGACTGAAAGTCAGCTAGTTGATGGAAAGTGTCCTGACTGCGAAAGAGAAGTAGAAGAAAAGAAAGAAGAAGCATACTTTTTTAAACTATCTAAGTATCAAGATAAATTAGTAGATTACATAGAAAATCATCCAGAATTTATACAACCTGAGTCTAGAAAAAACGAAATGCTTAATAACTTTATTAAACCAGGTCTTCAAGATTTATGTGTGTCTAGAACATCATTTGATTGGGGAATTCCAGTTGATATAGATCCAAAACACGTAGTATATGTTTGGCTTGATGCACTTACTAACTACATAACAAACATAGGATATGACCCAGACGGTTCATCAGATGAATTTAATAAATGGTGGCCTGCTGATTTACACTTAATTGGTAAAGACATAATAAGATTCCATACAATCTACTGGCCATGCTTTTTATGGAGTTTAGGTTTAGAGCTTCCAAAACAAGTATTTGGACATCCTTGGTTACTTACTAATAATGATAAAATAGGTAAATCAAGAGGAAACGCAATATACGCAGATGACTTAGTTGAATTATTTGGAGTAGATGCTGTAAGATATTATGTTTTACATGAAATTCCGTTTGCAAATGATGGTAACTTAACTTATGAGTTATTAATTGAAAGAACTAATACTGATTTAGCTAACACACTAGGTAATTTGGTAAATAGAACAATATCAATGGCTAACAAGTACTTTGATGGTGTTGTAACAAATAAAAAGAAATTAGAAGATGTAGATAATGAATTAATAGATATGATTAATAATCTAGATAAAAAAGTAGAGAAAAAAATGGATAAATTAGAAATAGGATTTGCATTGGATGAAATATTTGAATGCTTAAGAAGAAGTAATAAATACATAGATGAAACTATGCCATGGGCACTAGCTAAAGATGAAAGTAAGAAAGATAGACTAGAAACTGTTTTATATAATTTGCTCGAATCTATTAGAGTTTGTGCAAACCATTTAAATCCATTCTTAACAAATACATCAGAAGAAATATTAAAACAATTAAATAGTTTAGATAAATCACTATCATATAATGAAAATAATACATTTAGTGATATGAAACCATCTGTTTTATTCCAAAGAATAGATAAAGAAAAGAAACTAAAAGAAATAGAAGAAATGCAGTAAAATGTTAAAACAGCTTTTTATAAGGCTGTTTTTTTGTTTTTTAAAGTTGTAAACAAGCATGCAAAAACATTGACCGGGGGGGGGTAATATGATATTATAAACATGTAAAATTAAGAATGGGAAGTGTTACTTGTGGACAATAAAAATAAAGGTTTTACGTTAATAGAATTACTTGCAGTAATAGTGCTCCTTGCAATAGTAGGAATAATAGGAGCAAATTTAATAATTACAAGATTAAATAAAGCAAAAGCAGATACCATGTTAAATGACTTTAAGGATTTACAAAAGGAAATAGCATATAAAATGATGAATGATAATATATGTGGTGAGAACGAATTTACCGCTTTTGGTGAGTTTAAAGATGGTGTGAATGGTGCTGGCTGGTATTATGTTTATGATTGTACTAAGTATTATGATATTAGCAGTGATGATTATAAAATTATCTTAGGGTATGCTTCTAGAAAATATAAAAAGGATGGTACAGAATGGAAAAAAGGGGATAGCAAACCTTATTATGCTTACTTTGTTAATAAAGATACCAAGCAACGAGTACTCTTAGCAAGACTATCAACAAATCCTTTTGTATATGAGGACACAGATGGAACTAAATATGATCAAGATACTATGAAAAATTATAAAATAGAACTGGATACTAGTTTATTATATATTGAACTTGCCGTAAGAGATAATAGTAAATTTAAAAATGTTTCATTTACAAATGAAGATAGAAAAAAAATATGTGAAGGATATACAAAGGGTTCTTGTGGTACATCTACTAAATCTGATAGAAATGCATATATAATTGTTAAAAAGGAATTATAAAAAAGATTTGCAAAGAGTCTTTTTTTGTTAATTTACTGTATAAAAGTGTAAAAAAGAAATTAAAAAAGTAAATAATTTGTTATAATTATTAAAGGTGATAATTGTATGTATGAATTAGTTATAAGTAATAATAATGTTTTATGTGGTATATACTATGAAGGAGATTTTAATGCTAAAAATGTAAACAATATCAATAATAAATTATCTGTTCAAATATTAGAAAATGAAGATTTAATTAAAATGATTGAGTTTTTTAATAAAGATGATGTTAACATACATGACATAAATAATGTTAATAACGACTTAGAGTTTTATGCTGGTAAATTAAAGGTTACATTAAAAGATAAAGAAAATTTTGTAAATGATAAAATGTTTGATTTTGCCTTTAAAAAGAATAAAAAATACAAACTTCATAAACCAGCATTTAATACAAAAAAGGTAATAGCATTATCACTTGCTATTTCAATATTTGCAGCATCTTATGGAGCATATTCTACCTCTTTAAAGAAAGATAGTGATAAAATTAATAGTGCGTTTACTTCTTTAAGTACAACATATGTAGATAGTGAAAATAATGATATAACTATGAATGAAAGTATAAGAAAAAAAGAGGATAATGTAACAAGTATAAATGTTACAGATGGTGATTCTAAAGAAGAGGTAACAAGAGATGAAGCTATAGATAAAGAAAGTGATACAACTAGCGTAGTTAACAAACTTAATATAGAATCTGAAACAAAAAGTGAAAAGTTTTTAAAAACAAAGGATTTATACTTTGACATTATAGAAAAATATTCAAATACATATAACTTAGATTCAAATTTAATGCTTGCAATTGCAACACAAGAAAGTGGAGTTCATAGAAGCGTAATAGATAATGGTGGTGCAATAGGTCTTATGCAAATACAAGTTGATGTTTGGAATAATCATAATGTAAATGCTTATAATTATGATTTAGATTGTAAGGAAACAGAGTGTGTATCATTAGAAAACTTAAAAGATGTATCATATAATATAAAAATAGGTTGTATGATTTACCAGTCATATTTAAATCAATTATGTAATAATAAATATGCAGCATTACAAGCCTATAACATGGGTATTGGAAGCATGAATAAAATACTTGATAATTACTCTAAAA
>CAVAWS010000076.1:4228-4897 GCA_963592455.1 Paratractidigestivibacter sp.
AAGAAATATTAAAAGAAAATGATTTAGGTTGGATAGATTTTATTGATTTTGGTTACAAAGGAGATCCTATATATTATAAGCATGTTTTAAGGTATTATGATGAAAATAATAACATAAATAAAATTAGGTAGCATACATTAAAGAATAATTTATTTTATTCTTTTTTTGTTGCAAATTATAAGTTTTTTCATAAATAATTATAGGGGGATTTATTTATGAAAATATGGACTAATTCTAAATACATAGAAGAAAATGATACTTTTTTATGTGATGATAAAACCATAAAATACTTATTTGATGCAATAAATAATGGTGCATCTAAAATAATTTATACTAAAGATAAAAATAAGTGTTTAAAAGAAGTATATTATAGCAAGATAAAAGATTTAATTTTAATAGGAATTACAGGCACTAATGGGAAAACAACAACTAGTTATTTAATATATCAAATGCTTAATAAAATAGGTGTTAAAACATCTTATATAGGTACAATAGGCTTTTATATAAATAATGATATTTATAATCTTGATAACACAACACCAAGTATGGATTTATTATATAATCTTCTTTTAATTTCAGCTAATAAAAAATGCAAAGTAGTTGTTATGGAAGTATCATCTCACGCTTTAAAACAAGATAGAGTATATGGTCTTTTATTTGATGCTATAT
>CAVAWS010000077.1:0-2912 GCA_963592455.1 Paratractidigestivibacter sp.
GTATTATACTAGGAGGCGTTAGTATGGGTAATAATTTAAAAGATATATTAAAGTTATCTGCTGATAAGTTAGAAATAGAGTTTGATGAAAATAAGTTTGATGATTTTAATTATGTTAGAAAAATATTTGAAGAAGTAAAAAAAAGAAGAGATGAGCTATCAAGAAATGAAGTAAATGAACTTAATTCTTCATATTTAACTTATGTTTCAGATTTGAATAAAAAAACTTTAAAAGAATATAATAGTAATTTAGGCATTTATGAAAATAACTTTAGAGTGGATGAATTTTATAAAAAAGATGATTCTTTAAATAGAGCACTTAAAAATGAAGAATTAGAAAATACAGATGAATTAAGGAATAAAGAGTATGTTGATTCTGAAATTAATAAAAAGTTTAAAATTCACAAAGATAAGAAGGTTAAGAAAACTAAAAAAGCAGGAAAGATAGCTGTTACATTTATTGTAGTAGCGGGAATTATAATTGGAGTTGGTTCTGCTTATACAAAAAATATTAATGTTAAAGATGATCTTACTACAACATCAGTATCAGCATCTGTTGAATCAAATGCTTTTGAAGATGCTATATCTTTTGATTATGTTTTAGTATCTGGTGATAATTGTAAGAATGATGTAGCTAAAAGATTGGATATAAAAGAAGATGAATTAAAAGTTATGGGAAATGATAAAGCATATAATAATTCATTTACTGAAAAACAGGCTGGGGATACTGTAAGTTTAGAAGCTAAAAACACAGACTATAACAAAGAAAAAGTTGATGACTATAATTATGTTAATAAAAAAGATGTTTCCATGAGTTTTAGCTTTACTATTAAGTCTGGCGATAGTCTAATTAATCTTGCAATAGAATTAATGAATGATAATCCAGTTTTAAAAGAAATATATTCAACCCCAAATGCTTTAGCAAATGATATGGCAAAACAAAATAAAATGACTATTAGTTTAATTTATCCAGGAGATTATAATTTAACTGTTAATACTACTAAAAAAATAGCTGATGAATATAATATAAAAACTAGTGCTTTGAGTAAATAATTAATTTTATTTACTTTTTTTATTTATTTGTGCTATAATTAAAAAGTTATAAAAAAGAGGTGTATATATATGGAAATAAGAAATGTTGCAATAATTGCCCATGTTGACCATGGTAAAACTACTTTAGTAGATGAATTATTAAAGCAATCTGGTACTTTTAGAGAAAATGAAGAAGTAAATGAAAGAGCAATGGATTCTAATGATATTGAAAGAGAAAGAGGAATTACAATACTTGCTAAGACAACAGCAATTAATTATAAAAACACAAGAATAAATATCTTAGATACTCCAGGGCATGCTGACTTTGGTGGAGAAGTGGAAAGAATAATGCACATGGTAGATGGTGTGCTTTTAGTAGTAGATGCTTATGAAGGTACTATGCCACAAACTAGGTTTGTACTTAAAAAAGCTTTAGCATCAGGTTTAAAACCAATAGTTGCTATAAATAAAGTTGATAAACCTTCTACTAGAATAGATGAAGTATTAGATGAAGTACTTGAGTTATTTATAGAGTTAGGTGCAGATGATGATCAATTAGAATTCCCAGTAGTTTATGTATCTGCATTAAATGGTACTTCTTCACTAGATAAGGATTTATCTACTCAAGAACATACTATGGAACCAGTTTTAGATACAATTTTAAAAAATATTCCAGCTCCAGAAATGGATAGTAAATCACCACTTCAATTTCAACCTGCTTTATTAGATTATAATGATTATGTAGGAAGAATTGGTATTGGACGTGTTTCTCGTGGTACTATAAAAGAAAATGAAATGGTGTCTTGTGTTAGATTAGATGGTTCAATTAAACAATTTAGAATACAAAAATTGTTTGGTTTCTTAGGACTTAAGAGAATTGAAATAAAAGAAGCTCATGCTGGTGAAATTGTTGCAATAGCAGGACTTCCTGATATATCAGTTGGTGAAACAGTATGTGATGTATCAAAAGAAGAGGCATTACCAATTTTAAGAATAGATGAGCCAACTCTTCAAATGACATTTGGTGTTAATACATCTCCTTTTGCAGGACGTGAAGGAAAGTTTGTTACAGCAAGAAAACTAGAAGAAAGATTAAATAAAGAAACACAAAGAGATGTATCATTATGAGTTAGGGAAAATGATGCTGAAAGTTGGATAGTGTCTGGACGTGGAGAACTTCATTTATCTATATTAATAGAAAACATGAGAAGAGAAGGTTATGAACTTCAAGTATCTAAACCAGAAGTTATTATAAAAGAAATTGATGGTGTTAAGTGTGAACCATATGAGGATTTACAATTAGAAATACCAGAAGAAAACGTAGGACCTGTAATAGAAGCTTTAGGTACAAGAGGAGCTAATATGATTAGTATGACTAATCATCAAAATCAAGTTAGATTAATATATACTATTCCGTCTCGTGGATTAATTGGATTTATGACTGATTTTATGACTATGACTAAGGGATATGGCATAATAAATCATACATTTAGAGAATATATGCCAGTTGCTGATGCACTAGTAGGAGAAAGAAAACTTGGTGTTTTAGTTTCTATGGAAAATGGTAAATCAACAGCTTATGGTTTAGGTCAATTAGAAGATCGTGGTGTAATGTTTATTGAACCTGGTGTAGAAGTATATGAGGGTATGATAGTTGGAGAAAACGCTCGTGAAAATGACTTAGCGGTAAACGTTGTTAAACAGAAAGAAAAGACAAATACAAGAAGTGCTGGTAAAGATCATACTGTTGTATTAAAAAGACCTAGAATATTTACACTAGAAAGATGTTTAGATTATATTAATTCAGATGAGTTAGTTGAGGTAACACCTGAAAACTTTAGATTAAGAAAGAGAATATTAAACACAGAAGAAAGAAAGAAA
>CAVAWS010000078.1:0-7467 GCA_963592455.1 Paratractidigestivibacter sp.
CTTAAATACATAAGAATACTTAGGTAAATTAGTCTCTATTTCCATACCACTATCAACTAATAAAATATACTTATTTGAAACTGTAATACCTTTATTTACTTCATAAATACCAAAATTAGGAGTAAAAGTATATACGTCATTAGCATATTTTTCTAAAACATTATCATCAGTTATTTCATATGCTTTTTCTATGTTATTTTCCTTTATATAATTATTAAAATATCTAGGTGCAACTAAGGGATTATAAAAAATAGCACTATTATCATTTAAAAATTTAACATATTTTATATTACCTATATTTTCCTCTTGTATAGAAGATGCAAAAACAATTAATTTACTTTTATATTCATTCATAAAAATCAACCTTTCTAATAAAGTTTACTAAAGGATATGAATAATAATGACAAAGAAAATTAACTTATTTATACTATATTTTTTAATACTTATAGATTTTTTACTATTATTTAACTCGAAAATAATAGTTAAAAACGTAATATTATCATCTAAAATGTTTATTATGATAGTATTTCCTTCTCTGTTTCCTAGTATGATAGTTGGCAATTTGCTAGTTAAAAATAACATTAGCATAATAATACCTAAATTTATTAAAAACATATTTAAAAAACTATTTAATTATAGTGAGTACATGACATCTATTTTTATAATATCAATAATAACAGGTACTCCATCTAATGCCTTATATATAGAAGAATATTTAAATAAAGGTCTTATTAATAACGAAGAAGCATCATCACTTATGTGTTCTACCCATTTTATTAATCCTTTATTTGTAATATCAGCAGTCGGAGTAAACATATTTAATAGTATAAAAATAGGATTTATTATATTATTTTTAATGCTTATAGATAATTTAATAAAAGCATATATTACAAGACCTAAAAATAAAAGTAAAAATAAAAACTTTATTAATTTAAATGATGAAACATTTATAAATAAGCTATTTAGCACCATTAAAACATCAATTAACTCGGTATTAATGATTTTATCTGTAGTAATACTATTTAATATATTAACTACTTTAATGCAGCATATATTTAGTTTAAATGATATTACATCTACATTAATAAATGGTATTTTAGAAATGACAGGCGGAGTAACTAAAATATCAAGTTTAAATATTAATAATACTCTTAAGTTTATTTTCGCATTTTACATACTAAATTTTGGTGGTATATGTATTCATATGCAAAATTTATCCATGATAAAAAGTAAAAAGACAAGATACTTTAAATATCTTATCTTTAGATTGTTTTAATTAATTTTCTATAGATATAACACTAATATATATTGTGTTATCATATCCACCACCAGTTCTGGCAAATTCTAATTTAACTCTATAATCTTGGGTTGAATTAACTTCTAAAGATTCACTACTATTCCATTCACATTGATTGTTTACTAAATTACAACCTTTAGCAGTATTACTTATAGTAGCAATTACATTTCCAGAATCATCTATAGCACTTAATGTAACTTGAGCTTGTGCTACATTAGAAGAATCATCAGTAGTGGTTTTAAAAGATACCTTTGTTTTTCCATTGTACTTTATTGGATATGTAACATTACCAGAAGTCCAATTATTGTTTCCTAGTCTTACGACTCTAAACACATTATCTGCAGCATCAATATTATTATGTACTTGATTGTCCTTAACCCAACCACCCCAGTGAGGAGTGAAGTATGCTCCAACATCAGCAGCATTGATATCTACAGTAACTGGCATATTTATATTGCTATTATACTTATACAAAGTAAATAATGTATTATTAGAACTGTCTTGTGCAATAAATTTAAATAAAAATGTATTGTTATAAATATCAGACATTTTGTTTGAACCACTATAAACATAAGTTTCGATTTTATTACAATAGCCGCCTAAGAGTTGACTACAAACTTTTCCGTCAGTTAACCCAATAGTACCATATTGACTTACGTAAGTGTCAAGCACTCTCATGGCATAAGTTTTATTTGCATAATTATTTGTTTCTTCTCTTGCATTAGCGTACATTCTTTTGACTAAAGAAACTGTTTGAAAAAAATAGATGGTTGCAACTGATACTATTGCAAAAGCAACAATTAATTCAATTAGCGTAACTCCCTTATTATTATTTTTCATAATTAACCTCCTAAATTGCAATTTCTCTTAGGATTTGGATTATCCACCTTTATAGAAGCATATCTTATACTATTATCTTTTTTAAATACTCCTATTAATCTATAAGAAGAAGAATCCGAAGTGTTTTTCTTAAGCCTATTTAAATATTTATTAAAGTTATAATCAGAAGATGATGGCGTAGATAAATAATTAGTGATATATAAATCGTACAACTGATATCCATCAGTAGTTTGATAATCAGTAGATCTTATAAAATTAATTGGAGTTATCTTATTGCCTATTGTAATCGTACCATTAATATTTCCCCAATCATCACGTGGAATATTTAATGCTTTAAATTCTCCGGCACCATAAGTATTAGAATAAGAAGTGGTAATTTGTTGTAAATCGTTACCATAACTTAAACAACCTGCACCAGTATTATCAGGATAAGTTTTTAAATCAAAATTAGAATCTCTATTATCATAAGTTAAATATCCCATGTAGCTAATATTTGTAACATTACCCTTAGATGAATTTAAACCACCAGTCAAATCTTCATAATACTCCGCGATAGCTTTAAGTAAGTATACATCTTCTGTTTGATCATAATACTTAGATCTATTATTATAGTTATCATATACCTTTGTTACGTTAGGAAATACATATGCCATGACACTTGTTACAAGTGCTATTACAACTATTGTTTCCGCTAAAAAATAACCCTTATTATTACTTTTCTTATACATATTATACCTTCTTTTAAAATTATATTTTCTATTTTATCTTGATATCTTACTTTCAATATTATATAATATATTTGTAATAAAATCTAGTAGTAGATTAAGTTTATTAAAGAATAAAATGGGAAGAGATGGTTATTTATGTTAAAACAATTTGATTTTACTAAAATGCCTATTACTGAAGTAGCTAATGAAATAATATATAATGCTGCTCAAGCAGGAGCTAGTGATATTCACTTTGATCCTTCTGAGACAACTTTAAAAGTTAGATTCAGAATAGATGGTGTTTTAATAGATTATTTAGTTGTACCTTTAGATGTTAAGAAAAACTTAATAGCAAGATTAAAAATATTATCAGGTATGGATATAACAGAAAGTAGATTACCACAAGATGGTGCTATTAAAATGTCCATTAAAGACATAAACTTAGATATGCGTGTTTCTTCTCTTCCTACTAATGTTGGTGAGAAAATAGTTATTCGTATTCTTGATTACTCTGATGCGATGGCTGGTTTGGATACTTTAGGATTTACTGAAAGTAACCTTGCAAAGATGAAGGCGCTAGCTAAAGAACCAAATGGTATAATATTAGTTACTGGTGCAACAGGATCTGGTAAATCTACTACTGTATACTCTCTTTTACAAATGCTTAATACTTCTGAGGTTAACCTAGTTACAGTTGAAGACCCAGTTGAAATGAGTATTGAAGGTATAAACCAAATACAAGTTAATAGTGAAATTGGACTTACGTTTGCTGAAGTATTAAGATCTATACTTCGTCAAGACCCAGATATCATAATGATCGGAGAAATTCGTGATACCGAAACAGCTAAAATAGCAGTTAGAGCATCTATTACTGGTCACTTAGTATTATCTACAATACATACAAATAATGCTCTTAATACAATAGAACGTTTAACTGATATGGACGTTGAAAGATATTTGCTTGCTAGCTCGCTAAATGGTGTTGTATCACAAAAACTTGCAAGAAAGTTATGTACTCATTGTAAAAAAACAAGACCTGCTATTAATTATGAAAAAAGAATAGTTAAAAAGAACTTAGGAATTGATATTAATGATGTTTATTACTCAGAAGGATGTAGTGAATGTGTTGGTGGTTATAAAGGAAGAATTGCACTACACGAAGTACTTGTAATTACTCAGGAAATAAGAGATGCTATTGCAAATTCTATGTCTAAAGAAGAACTTAGAAAATTAGTTTATCAAGGTGATACTAAAACTCTTTTACAAGATGGTTTAATGAAAGCAGTTGACGGTAAAACCTCAATAGAAGAAGTATTAAGAATAGTTGAATTAGATGACGATGATGCAGCAATTCTTACTAATAAAGACAAAGTTAATAATATAGAAAATGTATCATCTATAAAAGAAGAAGTTCAAGAACAAAGTGATGATAACGAAACATTAGATTTTTAAAAAAAGAACCAGTTCAATTGAACTGGTTTTATTATTAGCTAATAAAGAAATTATAAATTGTATTAATATCTAGCTTAGTAAATAATATAATTAACGTACTAATAGCAAGATATGGGCCAAATGGTAATACATTTGTGTCTTTTTTAATTAAATTATATATTGATAAAGGAAGTGCTATAAACGATGACATAAATATAGTTACTATAGACATATCAAGTCCAATAGATAATCCTATAAAAAATAGTAGCTTAATATCGCCTCCACCTAGACTTTCTTTTTTAAATAAGAAGTCACATAATACTTTTATTAAGTATAATATTGCAAACGAACCAAGGCCATTTAATGTTTTAAATAAAACACCATCTATAAATGAAGTCTTATTAATAAAACAAGTTGCAACATATGAAATAATTAAAAATATACTTCCTATTATTAACACTTCATCTGGTATTATAAAGTATCTAATATCACTAATTGTTATAATTATAAGAACACTAACTATTATGATAGACGATGCAAATTCTAAAGAAAAACCAAATACTAAATAACAAATTAAAAATAATATACCAGTTAATGCTTCAAAAAAAGGATAAATAATTGATATCCTTTTTTTACAGCATTTACACTTACCTCCTAAAAACATATAAGATAACAAAGGAATATTTTCATAGAATTTTAATTTGTGTTTACAATTAGGACAATTGGATGATGGAAATACAATTGATTCTTTCCTTGGTACTCTATACCCTACTACATTATAAAAAGAACCAAATATAAGACCAAATATAAATACCATTATACATATAAATATATTCATATTATTATTCCTTTCTTATCCAATACTGTTATACATTTCAAACATAGGTACTATAACTGCTAATAATATAAATCCAACTATTACCGCAAGAGAAACAATAAGAATTGGTTCAATAAGAGTTTTCATAGAATTAATAATATTTCTATGCTGTTCACTATAATAATCTGAAACTCTTTCCATCATTTGACCTAATCTACCAGTTTTTTCACCTGTAGTTAACATTTGATATGCTATATTAGGGAAAGCCCATTGATCTTTAAATGACTTAGAAATAGGTTCGCCTTTAGTTAAGTTATTTGCAGTATCATATATTAATTTTTTATATATTTCATTATTAGTAATCTTACTTAATATACCAATAGAATCTGTTATAAATACGTTATGATTTATAAGATTTGCAAACGTCTTAGAAAATATAGTAATTTCATTATATATTACTATTTTGCCAAATATAGGTAAATGCATAGTAAATGTTTGCATAGACTTTCTAAATGCTCTATCCGTTTTATATAAATAAATATATATAGCAAGTAAAACAATTACTCCTAATAATATAAATAATCCTTTAGTTTGTAAGAAATTACTTATACTAAGCACTATTTTAGTAATAGTAGGTAGTTCTGCACCTAAGTTATCAAATATATCCTTAAATTGAGGTACTACCCAAATAAGTATAAATATAACAACTATACCTGCAAAAGAAAGTATTAATACCGGATATGTCATAGCAGACTTCATCTGCTTTCTAGTAGTTTCTGACTCTGAATAATAATCAACCATATCATCCAATGTTTCAGAAAGATTACCAGTCATTTCAGCAGTCTTAATCATGTTTATTAAAAGTTTAGGAAAAGCACTACCTCTTTTTTCCATTGCAACAGATAAAACATCACCCATTGATAAATCATAATAAACAGATTTCCAAGTAGCTTTTTCAGACTTCTTTTGAGCTTGATCGCATAATATTTTAACGCCATCAGCAAGCGCTATACCTGACTTTATATATGCAGATAACTGAGATAAATAGAAAATAAGTCTAGCCCTTTTCATTTTTTTATTTCCAGTTGTAGAATTTAAGAAAGTATTAGTTGGGGATATATCATATATTTCATACCCTTCATTTTCCAAGAAAGATTGTACATCTATTCTAGTTAATGCCTCAATCTCACTTTTTTCAAGTTCACCATTCTTATTTCTAGCAACATAAGTAAACATCATAGGTTTTAAGTTAGGATCCTTTTTTATTTGTTCATGAAATCCTTCTTTTAATACAGTTTGCCTTGCCGCAAGTTCTATATCTTGATTAGCAGGAGTGTTAATCTTCTTAAACCATTCTTTAAACTTAATATCAAATGGTACTTTGCCAGCCTTTTTAGCCTCTTCTAACTTCTTTTGAGCTTCAACTAACTTTTTTTGTTCTGCTTCATCCTTAGCAAGATCTTTAGCTATTCTTTGCTTTTCAGCCTCTGCAGTCTTAATTTTATTCTTTTCTATTTGCTGTATTCTTTTTAATTCATCTTCCCTAGCCTTTTTAACATATTTTTCATATATTTTTTGTTTCTTTAAAGCATTCTTATCTTTTCCAAAATCCTTTTTTTCTATTGGCATTTTAGAATTATCATAAGCAACCCTTTTTTCCCTAACAACTATTTTTTCATTCTTACTTTTAGCTTCAGCAATTACTTTATCACCCTTAGTTTTAACTTTTTTATTATTACTATCTGGATGTGCAATCATATCAAATATTTTTACAAATAAAAGAACTATATAATATGGTAACAACAATAATGTTATAAATCCTCTATATATTAATGCAAAAGGTAGCAATATCATTTCCAATGCGCTCACTATAACACCTTCCTATTCTATAACATTATATCATACAAACCATATTTATTAAAATATATTTTTTAAATATTAATAAAATTTTTTTATATTTTTCATATATTAATATAGAGGTGATTATATGTATAATACTATGCCCTATATAATACCACAGGTTGCTCCAAAAACAGGAATATCAGCCTTACTTGGCAAAATAAACATTGCATCTATTTTATCTAATACTCAAAAAACTTTAAGTGTTGTAAACCAGGCAATACCACTTTATTATCAAGTAAAACCAGTATTTAAAAATTTAAAAACATTAAGTAGATTAGGAAGAGAATTTTCTAATATTAGAAATGAAAATAGCATACCAAGCAATATAAGCAGTATAAACAACGAGATAAGAGAAGAAATAATAAAAGATCAAAATCTAGACGCTGTACCTAATCCAAGTTTCTTCATATAAAAAAGAAATTCTATTATATAGAACTTCTTTTTTTACCAACTTATATTTGAATTAATCATTA
>CAVAWS010000079.1:0-3283 GCA_963592455.1 Paratractidigestivibacter sp.
TTTTTTATCATTTTTCTTATCATGTTCTTTTTTCTTTGGTTTCTTAACAACTTCTTCTTCAACTTCTTCATCATCAAATAAGAAATTTTTCATTTTACTTAATTTACTTTTTAAACCCATATAATTACACCTTCCTTACTCACCATTTGACGCATCACTAGTATCATCCTTAGAATTATAATTATCATACTCTTCTATATATTCAATAAAGTTACCATCTTTTTCTTTATTATCAAATAATTTATATACTTCTTCTTTTGAACCTAAAGACCCAGATTCATACAACCTTGTTATAAGTGAATCATTAAATTCAACACTAGATAATATATAGCTTAAATTTCGTACAGTATCTGTTAAATCTTTCTTATCAACATATGTTTCTATTTTAGCATAATTATAATACATAACTACGTACATCTTATCTTTTGACTTTGTTATTTCAAGATATCCCTTTTTATTCTTATAAGAAATTTTATCAGAATAAAAAGCACTTTTATTTATTTTATAATCAGACTCATTTTTATAATAATAATCTACCATATCAATATATAAATAATATTTATAAGAATCTTTTTTTAAAACCTCATTAAACTTCTTAGTATTAACCCTTGTTACTCCCTTTGGCGTGTAATACTTATAACCATTACCATTTTTATTATGCATTTTAACTTTTAAAGGTAAAATGGTATACACTGTTTGCTCAATATCTAACTTATTCATCTTAGTTATATTAGGATATGAACAACCAGAAAGTAATAAAATAACTAATAAAGATATCAAAACCTTTTTCATATATTCACCTACTCTAGAAATAATTATACCAAAAAATGAGAAAAAGTAAAATACTTTAATAAAAATACTTAATTACTTTTTATATGCCTCTAATCTACATATGTGGACGTTTCTTTCTTTAAATCTTTTCTCATACTCGGTTTCAACGTTATCCAAAACCTCTTCTTTATGTAAATTTAATGTAACGTTTCTTAATGTATAACCATACTCACTTAAAGAATTAATAGAATATGCAAATAAATCTTTATTATCCGTTTTCTGAAATATCTTCTTTTCATCCTTAAATATAGAATCATATCTTTTTAAAAACTCTTTTGAAGTAAGTCTTCTTTTTGCATATCTTTTCTTTGGCCATGGATCAGAAAAATTTAGATAAATAGTATCAATTTCATGATCGAATACATCATTTATATCCTTAGCATCCATTCTAATTAACCTTAAGTTAGGTATATTCTCATTTTCAAGTTTTTGCACTGCTCTTACTATAACACTATCAAACATCTCAATACCTATAAAATTAGTATCTGGATGAAGTTTTGCCATACCAATTATAAAATCACCTTTACCCATACCAATCTCTATTGAAATATTATTATCATTTTTAAATAACTTATTATAATTTCCTTTGTAACTAGAAGGATCTTTTATTATATAAGAACTTTTATCTATAAAAAGGTCAGCATCTTTAACTTTTTTTAATCTCATAAAATCACCTAAACTAATTATACACCAAAATTATAAATTATCATATAATTAAATGTAAAGTATTTATTAGGGAGGATTAAAATGAAAAATGATAGAGATGCTTACGTAAATAGTACATATAGTGCAGGTTTTATGCCACAAGGTTTTATGCCAACTAACCCAATGATGTTTCCAGGATATATGAATAATAATTGTAATAACATAAATGAACAACTAAAAACAATGGAAAATAAAATTAAGAACATTGAAAATAGGTTATCTAGACTAGAAGGAAATTATCAGACGAACGCACCATATCAAACTACACAAAATAGTCAAAATTATAATGGTGAAATGTATATGATGTAAAAGAGCCTAAATTCTAGGCCCTTTTTTTATTTCATCATTATTATTTAGTAAACTCTTAAAATAAGAAGTTTCTTCGTAGCTTAAAACACCATTACTCCATAAATTATCATAGTCCTCGTTTTTAACATAATCTAATAAAGTATGTTTATAATTATCATTTATATTCATATTCATTATTTTCAAATATACATTTCTTTTAAAACGTTCTAGCTCTTTATTTTCTTTAAAAGTATTTCCGTTTTTTATTTGTTCTGAAAGAAAATTAGAATAATTTTTTAAAATACTATTTTTCATAACTCTATCATTTAACTTTTCTCCACCATAAGAAAAATTAATTTTTCTTTTCATTTCATCTAAAATATCACCTTTATAGCTAATAATAAAGTTTCTTGCTCCATTTTTACTAGTAAAAGCATTAACATTATTTCTATTAAAATATTCATCAAAAATAAAATCACAAACTCTTTTTATCTCTTGATAAGAAACGTTACTTAAATCATATTTAAACTGTTTTGCAATTGTTTCATAAACAGCTTGATCAAAAGACTTACATTCATCATTTTTAACATTATTTTTATTTACTAAACCCTTTTCTTCTAAATATACACTTGTTATAAAGTTTGCATACGTATCAATTTTACCTTGATAAGTACTCATTTTTTCTTTTACATTATTATCCTTAGTATTTGAAACGCAATAATCATACATTTCATTTTCTATGTCACCTATTTTAGAATTAACGTTTGAAAATCCGTTTTTTCTATCAACAACATATAAATATGATCCGTTTTTTAAACTAAAAGATTTTGCGTTTTTTTCATACAAATAATTTTCAAGTGCATCTTTTACAATACTTTTTATGTTTTCGTAATTGTCTTTATCATCTAAAACATAGTTTGGAGTATTATAATCAATAACTTTAAACATAGTTTCTTTTAAATTATTTGGTTTTTTAAAATTATCTTCTACAACCATTCTTGATATGTCATGAAATATGTCATTTCTATTTAAATACTTTCTAACAGATAAAAATTCTTTTTTAATTTCATCCATCATTTCTTCACTACTATTAAATTTAGACAAAAACTTTCTAGTATATGAATCTTCTTCAAAATGATGTCCGTTTATAACTCTATCAAAGGTAGAATATAAAATTGCTTCTTGTTTTTGTTTCATATAATTAATTGCATCTATATCTCCTCTAATTATTCTTCGTCTTTCATCATTAGATATATACACTCTATTTATATCTGCTACCATAGCATCTTTTAGATTTTTAATCATAAAAATCACCTCTTACTATAATTTTAGCATACTAAATATAAAATAAGAGAACATCATATTTTTATATGTAAATAATATGTAAATTTACTTATCTATGTAAATAATCATTGCAGAAAAACAATATATTTGATCTTCTCCGTTTACTGCTATTGAA
>CAVAWS010000080.1:0-5158 GCA_963592455.1 Paratractidigestivibacter sp.
ACAATCCTGCATTTTAATATTTTTACTATAAATCCCCAAAACTCTTTACATTAACGTAAGAAAATCAATTCTTACTTTATAATCCTGGATAAATATTAGGTCCAATTGGTAATCCTATTATATACCAACAAATTATTAATAATAACCAAACTAATATTGCTACGGCAAAATATGGTAAGATTGCTCTATAGCATCCTTTTATACTAAATTCATTCTTATTTTTAGTATATACTTCTATAAATCCAATAAATATTACAAAATACATAAATACAGGTGTTATACAATTTGTTATAGAATCTCCTGCCCTATATATTAATTGTGCAAACTCTGGTGTAATATTTGCTTTTACCATTGCTGGTATAACAGTTGGAGCAAAAATAGCCCATTTATCAATAGATGATGGCATTATTATATTCGTTAATGAAACAAATAATAATAATAGTAACACAAGTGGAATAAATGAGAAATCTGATGATGAGATTATATTTGCAAAGAATCCTGCTGCTACATTTCCTATGTTAGTTTGATTTACTATACCATAAAATTGAGCTGCAAAGAATATTAATACGAATATTCCACCGATTGATTTTAAATAATCAGTTGAAAAATTAACCATATCTCTAATTTTTCTAATTGTTCCTGCTACAACACCATATACAAATCCTTGTATACCAAATAGTAATGATATAATACTAACTAAGTTACTCATAAATAATGCTTCATCACTAAATAACATATTAACATACCCAGTTTGAGATTTATCTAATAATAAACCTATAAAGCCTTTACCAGGAATTATCATTAATATAAGAGGTATTAAAAATAGTAAAGTAGCAACTAAAGCTCCTATTAAACCTTTATTTTCTCTTTCTTCTTCCACAACAGTTTCTTCATCATCTGATAGTAAGTTTCTTCCTTGTTTTCTTACCATTACTTTTTCACAAACAAGAGTAAATACTGCTGCAATAACTAATGCTGCTGCTATCATAAAGATTAAATTAGAGTTTTGCGCAACCGTGTACTCAGAAGATATTAACTTAGCACTTGCTTCTGTTGTACTAGTTAAATTATAATCAAGTGAATTAACAAATAATCCAGCACCATGAGCTGATGCAATAGATGCAAAACCTAATGCTAAACCTCCAATAGGATTTCTACCCATTGACATGAATAATATTGCACCTATAGGTAATATTAGTATATAAGCTGTATTGCCACTAGCACTAAATACTATACATATAAGGGAATATAGAAAAACTATAAGCCATTTAGGTACTTTATTTGTTATTCTATTAAAAAGTGTTTTTAAAAAGCCAGACTTTAAAGCTATACCAAACGAAATTGCACCAATAAGTAGTGATGTAAACGGAATGAAGTTATTTAAATTATCATAAGATGACGTAACTAAATACTTTAATCCATCAAAACTTAATAATGAGTTTATCGCTACGGTTTTTGATTCAACTTCTCCAGCTATTGTTGTTAATACATCATATGTAACTTGGAAATTTAGTGCACTAAATATTCCACTTAATATTACAACTAATATAGACATGTATATGAAAAACATAACCGGATGAGATGATTTTTTTATTTTATCTTTCATTTTCTACCTCCAACACCTTTTTTATCTTTTTATTAAAATCTATTCTAGGTAACATTATTGTTCTACCACAATTACAACATTCTATTTTTATATCAACACCTATCCTAATAACTTTAAAAGTCTTATTACCACAAGGATGTTGCTTTTTCATTTCAACTAACGTTCCTAACTCATATTTATTTTTCATTATGAACCTCAATTTGCATATAAGGAATTTTAATACCTGCTTTATCCATGGATTGCTTTAGCTCTCTTTTCATCATTCTTTGAACATCAAAATGAGCAGCTGGCTTACACTTTCCTGTTATTCTATATATAACTGCTGAATCATCTAAAGACTCAACACCAAGTATTTGTGCATCATCCAATAACTCTGGTATTTTTTCTTTAAGAGTTGCAACACTTACCTTTAATGCTTTTTCTACCTTGTCTAGATCTGATTCGTAACTAACGGGTAAATCAACAACAGCTAATGTCTTATCTAAGCTATAATTAATAACTTTAGAAATATTTCTATTTGATATTATTTCAATTTCTCCTGTAAATGCTTGTATTCTAGTTGATTTTAAACCAACTGCTATTACAGTTCCAGTAAAATCTCCTATTTTCACTACATCACCTACAGCAAATTGGTTATCAAATAAAATTGTAATACCAACTAATACATCTTTTAATATATCTTGAAATGCAAGTCCTATAACAAGGCTGACAACACCAAGCCCAGTAACAATTGCTGCAGTATTAACACCATACACTGTTAAAATAGCAAGAACTGCTATTATCCATAATGTATATTTAGTTATGCTTTTAAGTACACTACTAATCGTCAATAATCTTCGTTTATCTAGTTTTGTATTTTTTTTATTGATTTTAAATATTCGTTTTATTAAAATTAATACTATTTTTTCTAATACTAAAGTAACTAATATAATTATTATAGGCATATATACTTCTTTAGGAATATATAATTTGTTAAATTTCATATTTTTAATCCTCCTAAATATTATTCAACATTTATGTTTAATATTTCTAAAATTCTATTTAAATCCTCAGGAGATACAAATGATATTTTTATTTTATTTTGTGAAATAGAAACCTTTGTTCCTAGTTTATCTTTAATTGCATTTTCAACATACTTATATTCAGAAGGCTTTGACTTTCTTGGTTTTACCTCAACAGTTTTTTTCATATCATTAGATGCAACTAATTCTTCTAAAGAACGTACACTTAAGTTTTCCTCTACAACCTTATTAGCTAAATCCTCTATTTGACTATGATTTTCTAACTTACTTAAAACCCTTGCATGTCCCATTGAAATTTTTCCATATAACACCATATCTTGTACGGTAAGTGGTAATCTAAGTAAACCAAGCATGTTAGTAATATGACTTCTTGATTTTCCAAGTTTCTTAGCTAAATCCTCTTGAGTTAATCTTAATTGTTCTATAATTGATTTATATGCTTTAGCTTCTTCTATAGCTGATAAATTTTCTCTTTGTAAATTTTCTAGTAAAGCAACCTGCATCATTTCATCATCAGAAAAATCTCTTATTATTGCTGGTATAGTTTCTTTTCCAGCTAAAAGTGATGCTTTAGCACGTCTTTCACCTGCAATTATATTATACCCTTTAACAGATTTTTTTACTATGATAGGTTGAAATACACCATGTTCTTTAATTGAATCAGCTAATTCTTTTAAGGCATCATCATCAAAAACTTTTCTTGGTTGGTATGGATTACTCATTAATTCATTCAAGCTAATTTCAACGATTTCATCTTTTGGAGTTTCATTAACTATTTTTTCTTCTACTTGATTAAAATCTAACATTTCTGAGTTAAATAACTGTTCTAACCCCATTCCAAGAGCTCTTCTCTTACTGTTGTTGTTTTCTTCTTTCATCTTGTTCAATTACCTCCTTTGCTAAATTTAAATATGCTTCTGTTCCTCTACTCATAGGATCATATGCTACTATTGGTTTTCCATGTGAAGGGGCTTCTGTAAGTCTTATTAATCTAGGAATTAATGTGTTATACACTCTTTCCTTAAAAAAGCCTCTTACTTCCTCTACAACTTCTAATCCTAAATTTGTTCTAGAATCTAACATTGTAAGTAAAACACCTTCTATTTCAAGTGTTGGATTAAGTTTCTTTTGTGCAAGCATAATAGAATTTAATAATTGCATAATTCCTTCCAATGCAAAAAACTCACATTGTACGGGAATTAATACTGAATTAGCTGAAGTTAAAGCATTAGTTGTTAAAAGCCCTAATGAAGGAGGGCAATCAATTATTATAAAATCAAATTCATCTTTTACTTCTTCTAATGCTAATTTTAATTGTAAATTCTTTTGATAAGTTGGATCTTGTTTACTTTTTTCTATTAATTCTATATCAGCACCAGCCAAGTTTATTGTCGCTGGTATAATTGATAAATTTTTAAAATTTGTCTTAATTATTGCATCATGTGCCTTGCATCTAGAAAGTAATAAATCATATATACTATTTGATACATCGCCTTTGTTAATTCCTACCCCTGTTGATGCATTTCCTTGGGGATCTAAATCAATAAGTAAAACTTTTTTATTTTGAACACCAAGTGATGCAGCTAAATTAATGCTTGTTGTAGTTTTACCTACACCACCTTTTTGATTAACTAAAGCAATAATTCTGCCCATATTATTCATCCCCTTGCTACTATAATAATTCTCATATAATATTTTATCAGAAAAAAGAAGATTTTTAAAGTATTTGTATAAAACCTTTTTATTTTTCTTCTTGATTCTTTATTTTTTCATAAAACTCTTTTATTTTTCTTAATCTATGATTTAAACATGATTTACTTATATTTGTTTCTAATTCAAGCGTCATAATCTTACTTAAATCCATTAAAGAAGTCTCCGCATATTTTACCCTGTACTCTGCCGCTTGCCTAAGTTTTTCATCCATAAGATCAAATGCATTTTTTTCTTTAATATAATTAATCATATCTATTTGCTTTTTTGAAGTATTAACAGTTCTTTCAACGTTAGCTTGCTCACAGTTGTTAAGTCTGTTTGTCATGTTTATTTTTTCTCTATAAACACGTATTTCCTCATAATACATAACTCCATTATATGCTCTTATTAATCTTAAAAAGTCACTTATTTTTTCTGCTTCTTTAACATATATCATGTAACCTTTTTTTCTACGAAGTATCTTACTATTCATTCTATTTTGATTTAATAAATCGTTTAAAAATTTTGCATACTCTATATCATTTATTAAAAACTCTAAATGATATTTAGAAGTTTTTGGATTATTTAAACTACCAGATACTAAAAATACGCCTCTTAAGTATGCCCTTACTAACTCATCATCTGATAATAGAGAATCAGTTGGTATTCTAAGCATTTGATTTTTATCGTTTACTATTCCAAGATCTCTTAAAACCTTTAACGTATCTTTCTTTAATTCTAAAACATAAATTTCATTTTTCTTAAAATTATAATTTTTTCTAAGTGATATGTTTAAATTTATATCATACAAAATTTTAAATAATCCAAAGATTCTATT
>CAVAWS010000081.1:0-4691 GCA_963592455.1 Paratractidigestivibacter sp.
AAGTTTATGCTACCATCTTATTTTTCATCTTTTTTAAAACCCTTTTTTCCATTCTAGATACATACACTTGATTAACACCTAGTTTTTCTGCAACCTCACTTTGCGTTAAATCATTATAAAATCTATCTATTATAAACCCTCTTTCTTCATCAGATAAAATCATAAGTGCGTCTTTTAAATCAAGCATAACATCACAAGATAATTTATCATTATCCGGTGTTACATCAAGTAATGTTACATCTTTTCCATCACTTGTTATAATCTCATCTAAGCTCTTAACTTTAAGGCATAAATCAAGTGCTTCTATAACCTTAGATTCTTTTATATTAAGCATTAAACTAATATCTTTAATGGATGGTTTATAGCCTTTTACTTCATAAAACTTATCTATGTACTCGTTAATTTTTTTACCTAACCTTAACATATCCTTACTTACTTTTATATTGTTATTTTCTCTTATATACTTAGTAATTTCTCCTAAAATATAATTAAAGGCATAGGTTGAAAACTTAACATTTTTACTTGGATCAAAGTTCTTATATGCATCCATAAGGCCTAACAAACCAGCTTGATATAAATCATCTATATCGCAATAATTTTTATGTTTATAACAAATAGAATAAATTAAATTCTTGTTTTCATCTACTATGTTTTCTGGAATTATAGTGTTTTGCAACTATATCACAACCCTTTCAAATACGTTTAATTCATTTTCTAAATTAACTAACCCTTTTAATTTTTTTATACTTCCTCCAAACAAGTAAAGCTCCCCATCAAGCTTTTTCATAACCTTCTTCAAACTTTTAATTTCTTTTACTCCATCGTTTGTTACACTGTTTAAATTATTAACATTTAAAACAAGATATCTAATTCCCGCTCTTATAACCACCTCCTTAACTTTCATTCTAAAATCATTTATTGTTTTATTATTAAGGTCTCCAGTTAATCTAATGAATAGTATTCCTTTTCTAAATTCCATTTGTGCATCAAACATATAAATCACCATCCAGTAAATATATTTAATCACTTATTAAAAACAAAGAAAATAGATTCGACATAATCTTACAAAAAAAGAAAAGCCTCTAAAACGAGACTTTCTTGTTACTATTCTTTTTCATTTAAGAACGTTAATATTTCACTTGAACTACGATAGTTAAACACAACGTCATAAACAAAATCTATAAACGGCATCTTAACTTTCTTACTCTTAATTAATCCATATATAGATTCAAGCGTATAAACACCTTCTACCGTGTTATTACTTAAATATTCATCTAACTCAGCCTTAGGTGCATTACTTCCTATTAGTCTTCCATATGAATAATTTCTTGAAGAAGTAGATGTACAAGTTAAAAGTATATCTCCAAACCCTGCATATGACATTATTGTTTTTTCATTACCACCTAATTTTTTTATTAGTTTTCTTGTATCATTAATACTTTCTGTTAAAAACATTGCCTTTGTAGACTCATTAGCATTCATACCATCTAACATACCTGCTGCAACTGCTATTACGTTTTTCATTGTACCACATAACTCAACACCTAAAAAATCCTTAGTAGGTCTTATTTTTAAAGTGTCAGATGAAAGTGCTTTTATTACCATCTCTTTCGTTTTATTATTAGTCGTTGCAAGTGATAACCCAACTAGTGAATCTGTTGCCATATCTTTTGCAAAAGAAGGACCTGATATAGTAGCTAATTTCTTTGTTTTTAACTTACTTTTAATTATATTACTTGCAAAGGTATAAGTTTTTTGTTCAATTCCCTTAGATGCAATTACAATATGCTTATCTTTTACATATGGTTTTATTGTATCACAAACACTAGATAAAAACTTAGTTGCAACTGCTATTACGACTATATCACTTCCATCAAGTGCTTTTTCTATGTTTTCTGTATAAATAAAATTATTGGGCAGCTTAACACCTTTTAATGCTTTTTCATTCATTCTTGTCCTAGTTAATGTATCAATTTCACTTTTTACCGCTGACCATATAATTATTTTATTTTTATTTTTATTAAATCTTAATGCAAGACCTAATGCATAAGCTCCTGCACCTAGTATTGTTATATTCATCTTTATCATCTCCTTTTTATATTATAACAAAAACAAGGTATCATAAGACACCTTATTTTAATATTTTATTAAATTTTACACATGCTAAATATGATTTTTTGTTAAGTCACCCTTATCAATTAAACTACTTATTTCACTATATATATCTAAATCACGATTCTTAGAATAAGCTTCTGCTTTTTTTCTTATGTTTTTGCTCCAGTTCTTGCTATGATAAAATCTTTCTAATTCTTCACAGCCTATATTTTTAATATACTCAATTATTTCTTGTTTAGTTAGTTTTGAAAACTGAGCAAAATTATATATGTTCATTTTATATGTTGCATTTGATAGTTTACATGGCCTTTTTTCTTCTTCACCAGTTATTTTATTTTTAGTTATCTCAAAAAACTTTTCAAATAAAACAGTACCATCAGCATAAATAAAACCAACATACCCATCAAACTTATCCATACCAACTATCTTATATAAATAATTAGTGTTTTCAAATGTATCTAATCTTTCTTCAAATTTTTCGGCATAATAAGTATCACTTTTTTTATGTGTGTTAGAAGAACGATTTGAATCACTATTATTTTTAACACTACTTACATTTTTTCTACTCCCTTTTTCCATAAACTTCCAAGAAGCTTTTAAAGTATCAAGTTTATTTTTTTCTTGTTCACTAAGATATTTTGAAGCTTCTTTTGCTTTTTTTAGACCATTACTTTCTATTTCTTCTACACTTATTTCCTTTATTAAAAAGTCAAAATGTGAGCAATATTTATTTAAATCTTCTTTTAAAGTTTGAAAATCATAATCATAAAACCAGTCTTTTTCATCATCATAGCACTTAATAGATATATTATAATCTTTACCTAAGTTTTTTCTAGTATTACTTACATAACTTAATGGTTCTGATATTCCTGCCATGGGCTGATTTGGTGCTACATCGTATAATATGTTTGCATAATCTAAGAAACATTTTGCTAATACTAAGTATAGTTTTTCTAAATCAAAACACTCTATAAAACCAGATAAGTTAAAATCTTTACTCTTATCACGAAACTTTTGCATTGTATTCTTTAGCTTTTTCATTGTTAAATATATTAACTTTAATAAGTACATATCTTTTTTACTTATTTCTTTTTCTTTTGATAATTCAAAACCGTATTCATTAACAATCATGTAGTCATTAACAGATGCCTTGTCTTTATTCATAACTCTTCTTATAGCATCACTACTATTTACCAATTCTTTTTTACAAGCTTTATAATAATTATTAACATTACCATTTATATCATTATTTTTTAATTTTATATTTAATAAAAGTAATGGTTTAATAAATATGTATTCAGGTAAAAAATCTAACTTTCTCTTCTTTTCTCTTGAATAATATTTAATACATAAAAAAGGTAATAACTCATTATAAATTTTTTTATCTATTTCATCATCTTTATTTAAATCCATTTTCTTAAAAAATTCTTCATTAATGAACTCTTCATATTTATTTTTACCATTTTCTGTTTTTGAGTTTAAATAAAATACATCTTTAGTAATATCATACGCTTTATTTACATCAAAATTTTTATCATTACAACGATCTTGTTGCAATGCAATCATATCATTATATTCTAAAATTGGATTTAAAAATAATCCTAAGTTATACAATGATTCAAAATATTTTTTCTTATCCATTTATAAAATCCCCCAAACTAATATTTAAAATGAAACACATTCAACTATAAAAATCAAAAATAATTATTTAAATAGTTATTCATCTATGTATAACTCTTTTTCATTTGAAAAACACATATCTATCTCATTACAAAAGGCACTTGAACCTATTACAATCAATTTATTATTTTTTACTTTAAAATTACTTTTTATTATTATATTTAAATTACTTTCTTCATAAAACTCATTAAACTTTTTTATAATCCAAGAATTGATTCCAACGTTATTTTCACTTATTAAAACATCAATACTATCATTATAAAACTCTCTTAAAATCTCTATTAAACTAGTTGGATTACCCTCTAATATAACAGATACTTTACCATTATTTTTCTTAAATAAATATTTATTATCATAATTAGATTCTAAAAACATTAATAAATATTTTATGTCTTTATCATATCCATAATATTCTTCATCTATTTTTAATAGCTTAATTACAGTTTCATATTCTTCTAATAATTTTTCCCTTAAATAATTAATCCACATGATATTTTCTTGATAACACTCCATTTTACATTTTTATTATGATGTTGATAGCGAAAAAAGAAGAATCTAGTTAAATTCTTCTATCTTTTTTGATGCTTTATTACATTTACTTTACCATCAGATACATTTTCTTTGCTCAACATATTATCTTTTATTAAACTTATATTATCTTCGTCAGTAAATTCAATTACTTTTCCATCCACTTTTACATCTACTACTAAAAAAGGTAGTAACTCACTTATTTTTTTATCAAAGTTTGGATCTATATAATTTTTCTTTTTCATAATTACCTCCAATTGGTAACTAGTATTATATAATAATTAAATATTTATGTAAAGAATTTTTTACTTAAGATTGTGTAAAATGGTTTGGGGAAAGGGTATGAAAAAAGGAAGCCCTTTGTTAAA
>CAVAWS010000082.1:0-2588 GCA_963592455.1 Paratractidigestivibacter sp.
AAAATTATAAAAGTGAAAAAGAAAAATTAACTAATGAAAAAAATAATTATAGATATATATTAAGTAAGTTTGCAAAAAAAGAAAGAATAAGTCCTTTTGAAATAGGACTATTATCAGAATTAATTTCAAATAGTAATTTAGATAATAAAGAAGATACTTTAAACATGGTAAAAAATTATTCTAAGTCTTTTGAAGTGAAAACAGAGAATAATGAGTCTAAAGAAGATAAAAAGAAAATTATAATAAATATAAAGACTTTTAAAGATAGTAATTTAAAGCAGGAAAAAGATAACGATGACTTTGATGATATTAATGTAAGTGATGTTAAAAATTATGCAAATACGTTATGTTTATTTGAAAATGAAGAAGATGTAATTGCATACTTAGATGGTATATCTTATTTTAAAAACTTTAATAAAGTTTTAAGTATGATGATAGACTTTATATGTGATGAAGAAATAAAGAACATAATTGAAAAATATATGTTATCTAAAAAAGAAGATATATTTTATGATAAAGTTTTATTATGATTATAGATTATCATCTCCAGTATACAAAGATATTAAAAATATTCCTAAAGAATTTTATAAAGATATTTTGCATGCAATAAATGAAATAAAAAAAGATGGCGCTATAAGTAAAAGAGAACAAGTTGTCAAACTAAGAAAAGTATTTAAAATAAGAAGGAAAGATATTAGAATAACATTTAGAAGAATAGATAAAAACTTATATGTTATATTAGGTGTATTTATAAAGAAAGATAGTAAAGGGTTTGATATTATTAATACTACAGAGAAAAGAAATGAAAAGTTAAATAAAGATATACCAGCACTTTTATCATTAAGAAATGATAAAGATTTATGGAATGAATGTAGTAAAGATTTTGATGATGTAGAAAATGAGATAATAAGACTTGTTGATCCATTAACAAAGTAATCTACCACTATGATAGATTACTTTTTATTTACTTTTAAAATTATTTAATGTATAATAAAATAACTTTTCATGAGGGGGAATTTGATTAAAATGGAAAATATAAATGATAAAGATTTAAACGTGCTTATATTAAAAAGTACTAAGGAAATTATGAAGGAAGTAGCAGAAAACATAGTAAAATATAATAAAGCACTTGATAGAAATAAAGAGTTTTGCAATAAATATTCTATAAAGCCTTTAAAGTGTGATGGTAATAATGATTATACCAATTCTATAAAAAAATCAAACGTTGTAGAAAAAATTACAAATAAAAGTTTTTTAAGCGAATTAAAAGACTTGCTTAATTATGATGAGCTTTCTTCAGATTGTTACGTTTTATCTCTTTATGATTGTTTAATGCACAATTATAAGGATTATAGTGCAGTAATAAATAAAATTAAGGCTTACAGTTTAATTGAAAAACAAAATATAGAAGATATAAAAAAGCTATGTGGTATGGGAAAAGAAGCGTTTGACGGAGAAAAATTCTTTCGTTTGTATTTTAAAACGTTAGAAAGATCAGTATCAACAAAAGGATTAAATCCTACTAAGTTTTACCTTGCACTATGTATTTCATTAACACTTGAAGGAAGATATAAACTAGAAATTGATTCTATGTTAAAATCAGCACTTGATACGAATGCTTATTTAACATATATATGTAAAACGATTATAAATAACTCAGACATAGATATTGAAAAAACAAGAAAAAAGGCAAAAGACTATAAGCGTGTTAATTTTTACTTGGATGTTAATAAGTTTAATGATTTAGCAAAACTTTTAAATGAGTATTGTGCTAGAAAGTTAAAAGAAAAAGAAGATAAGATAAAAGAAGAAAATAATAAGATAACAGCAGAAAAAAATAGTAAGAAAGAATTTGAAAGAAACTTAAGAGAAAAAGAGTATAAAGCAGCTTTAAAAAAATCTCATGAGTCTAAAAATAGTGATAAGTATTCATTTGTAGATGATAGTATAATATTTGATAAAGCATTTGATAAAGATATTGCAAGACTTTTAAATAGTATAAATAATAATAAAAAAGTACCAGATAACATTTTAGATATTGTAAATGAAATGCTTCTTAAGTATAATGAAAATGATAGAAAAAATAATTTATATCACATAATAGATGTACTAAGTAAAAGAAACGTAAATCATTATGTAAACAAAACTTTAATTATCTTAAATGATTACTTGTTTAATAATATTTTAGTTAAGAAATAAAAGAAGGTGTTTTATTTGAAATTATTAGATGATGATAAAATAATAGATTTATCTGAGTTATTTAAAATATTTGGAGATTCTACTAGAATAAAAATAATAGAAGCGTTAATTAATAATGAGCTAAGTGTAGGTGCAATTGCAAATAAGATAGATATTAGTCAGTCTGCTGTATCACATCAACTTAGAATATTAAAATCTTCTAAACTAGTTAAATATAAAAAGATTGGTAAAGAAGTCTATTATTCAATAGCAGATGATCATGTAGAAAAAATATTTATGCTTGGTTTTGAACACATTAATGAACTTTAATGAAAAAGAAAATTACTTATTTAAATGATGTGAACCCTATTTAGGAGACACAAATAAAAAAGCAGTATATTAAAAAGAGA
>CAVAWS010000083.1:0-8961 GCA_963592455.1 Paratractidigestivibacter sp.
TTAGAATATGTAAGTGATTTAGACATAATGCTTACAACTTATAAATTAAAAAATAATTTAAAAAAACTACGACATAAAATCATGCCATAGCATCTAATCTTACTTATCTCTTTTAAGCAAATAATTTGTAAACTCCATAAATAAATCTTTATTTTGAACATTCATACTATTTATTATTTGAATACCCCTATTAGTATATTCAAGCTCTAATTTTTCTGCGTTCTTTTTAGCTCCTAACTTATCAAATAAATCTGTTATTATTTTAGTTTCTTCTTTATTTATATCATTCTTACCATAGTATTTATTAATAATATCTAATTCTTCATCAGTTGCGTTATCAATTGCATATTTATATATAATTGTTTGCTTTCCTTCTTTTACATCATTTAATGTTTTACCCATGTCGCCTGATGTAGAATATAAACCTAATAAATCATCTTTTATTTGAAATGCAATGCCTAAATTAGCTCCCATATCAGTTAATTTATACATATCAGAACTAGATGCACCAGCTGATGCAGCCCCTATAAGTATTGGTCCTATTATTGTATACCAAGCAGTTTTATTAAGATATATATCATATATAACACTGTCATTCATTTTTTTATGATAATTAATATCTTTTAATGGTAGTTCTACATCTACTATTTCTCCATTTACTGTGTTATGTAACGTTTTTGAATATATCTTTGTTATTTCATCTTTTAATTCTTTACTGATATCTGCGTTATTAATTATTCTGTATGATATAAAAAATCCTAAATCACCAATGCAAATTGCCTTAGAAATCCCTATATGTCCTTTATATTTGTAATTAATAGTTTCCATCCCACGTCTTTTATCAGCTTCATCTATTATATCATCATGAATTAATATAGAAGTTTGAAATATCTCAAGAGCTGCTGCTAAATCAATATAGTCATCATCATTTTTACCAAATAACATAGCCCCAAGTTTAATTAAATAACCTCTTACCCTTTTTCCACCTTTAGATAATCTTTTTAACTCTTCTAAAGATGCTTTAATAAATTCATTATCTTCATACTTTTTTATTTCTTTATCTAAAATTTCATCTATTTTATTTTCAATTTTTAACTTACATTCTTCTAACATTTTTTCCTACTTTCTAATACAACAAAATTATAACATAAATTTCACATTAGTGATAATAAAAAGAAAAGAAGAATAGCATTATACTAAATCTTCCTATTTACTTTTTTCCATTTTATCCAAAAGTAAATTACTTATTCTTTCCTTATCATCGATGTTATTTATATCATCTAAGAATACACTTCCATTTACCATTTTAACTTCACAAATTATAAATTTATTCATTACTTCTTCATGTTCTTCATTCGCTTGAAATGCTATGCAATACTTTTTTTTATCAACTGTAATCTCTTCTAAAATATAATATTCTAATCCGCCTTCTAATCTAACTAATTTATCTTTCATTTTATCACCACTTTATATTCCTCTATACAAACTAACAGGTCCATAGGGATTTATTGCAACAGTTGCTATTCCACCTGATACAATTGCTGCATTTATAGTACATCTTAAATTTCTTAATCCTTCATCTGAGTTAAAATACATTTTAGCTTGATTTATCTTGTTACGAAATTTCTCTTTAAAATTTTTAGGTTCTTCAATCATTTCAATCTTATGAAGTTTAGCTAACCTTTCTTCCTCTGGTACTTTAAGTTTTTTTGAAATTATAATATTTGCTATAACTCCCGCTGCCGCAAGTCCTATTACACCACCCGGTCCAGCAATTAATGCTATACCAGCTCCTATCCCTACTCCCGCTGCAAGAGAAATAACTTTTTTCCACACAAGCGAAGGTTTGTTATCAACTACTTCTGGTGTTATTAAATCCTTCTCTTCTTCTTTAACTAAGCCTTCTTCTTTATCATCTATATTATCATTACCTGAATCACCGTCTTTATCAGTATTAGGTTCTTTTTTATCTTCATTTGAGTCTTTAATTTGTTTTATGCTATTTAATTTATCTTTTAATTCCTTTTTCTTTTCCTCATCTTTAAGTTCTTCTATAGCCTTTATAGCTTTATTAATATCCTCACCTTTTTGTGTCTTTAATGCTGTATCAACTAACTTTTTAGCTTCTTCATATTTTTTATTTTCTAAATCATCACTTTTTACTGGTAAATTTTTTTCAGGTTTATCTTTATCATTTACATCAGCTTTATTTTTTATGGTTTCATTAATCATTTCTGGTTCATCAATACCATTTAAAAATCTCTGTACTTTACTAGCCTCTATTTTTAATTTTTGTTTTTCCTCTTCAGATTTAACTTGTTCTATTAAAAAACGTGCTTGATCTAATAAAGATTCATCCAAAGTATCTCTAGCTTCATCTATTAAGCCTACTATTTCATCATGTAACTTCTTAGGCTGAATAAACTCTTCATCATACTCTTTAATCATACCTCTATATATTTCTTTATTTTCCTCATCTAATAGTTCATTAACTAACTTTTCAGCTTCCTCTAACTTACTACCATCTAATTCTTCTTTTGCATCACCAATCAAAGTTTCTATTTCACTTTGTCTTTTATTATCATAAGTTCTTAAAATGTTTCCAACGTTCTGAAAAGATTCCATAAGTGGTTCTTTTTCTTCTTCAGAAAGTTCATTAAGTAAAGCAACTGCTTTTCTAAAATCATTTATATCTAATGTTTTTTCAGCTTCTTCTAATGCGTAAGCAACCTTTTTTTGTTTTTCAACTACTTCAAATCTCCTAGATAAATCCTCAGTCATAATAACACCTCCTTTTTTATAATTGATCTTTCAAATAATATCTATTAACCATTTCTAGTTTTTCATTCATACTATTAGAGAACATAACTAACACCTCTTTTAAAAGAGTTTCATCTTTTTCTTCTTTTATACCCTTTTCTAAGTTAATATAAACATTCATTTTTTTAGTTATTTCTCTTCCATAACCAAGTTCACTTACTAAAATATAATTTTTACCTTTATAATCAAGTTTATCTATTGTTATATATTCTTTATTATTAATTTTAAATATATCATTCAAATTTATCATAATATCCTTCCTATCTTAATATAATGTTAGCATAATTATGCTTTATAAACAAGAAATTAACATTTTATTTTACACTTTGCATTTTGTATAAAGTATGTTATAATCTTAGTCTACTAATCAAAGGAGAGATAAAACTATGGATACAAAGACTTTTTTCATAAGACTTCTAGTTTGTTTTATACTGAGTATTGCAGTTGGTTTTGAAAGACAATATAGACATAGGATGGTTGGTTTAAGAACTAACGTTTTAGTTTGTATTGGAGCTTTTTTATTTGTAACAATGTCTTTTGGTGTTGATGTAAAAGATCAATCGAGAATAGCTGCCCAAGTTGTATCTGGTATTGGTTTTTTAGGTGCAGGTGTAATACTTAGAGACGGAAATAAAATCAAAGGATTAAATACTGCTGCAACTTTATGGTGTGTTGCTGCAATTGGTGTTTTATGTGCATCTGGAATGTTAATAGAAGCTGCAACTGGTACAGTGGTTGTCTTATCATCTAACATATTATTAAGATTAATTTCATTAAAAATAATGGATAAATTAAAAGCTAAAAATAAGGAAAAATACACAATCAACATTTCTTGTAAAAAGAAGCACGAAAACGAAGTTAGAAAAATTACCGCTAATGCTATTACAAAAGCTAATCTCGTTTTAAGAAGTTTAGAGAGAAATGAAATAACTGAAGAAGAAGTTAAAATAAAGGCTATTGTTATAACAGATGTAACAAATAAAATTGAAGAAGCTATTAACAATATTAGTGTAGAGCCTGGTATCACAACAATAAATTGGGTTCATGAAAGTGCTTATAAAACAGATAGTGAAGATTCGGACGAAGAATAGTATATTTTGTCTATTCTTTTTTTTATTTTATGATATAATTAATCTAGATTTAAAAGGTGGTGGTTTTTTTGAACGATAAGACAGAATTTTTATTTGAATCTGACGCTGAAAAAGCAATTATTAATAAAGCTATTAAAGAAGAGGAAAACAAGAGAAAAAAATCTTATAAAAAAATAATTATTAACAGTCTAATTATAGCATTTGTAATTTCATCTTTTACTCTTTCAACAAACTTTATTGCAAATAGCAAAGTAAAAAAACTAACTGCCTCAGTTAATAAATTAAATAAAGAAAGTAGTATAGAAATAATGAATAACTCAAGCAATTCATTAGAGTATCATGATAGCGGTGATAATAAATACGAAATTTTAATTAATAAAGCTAATCCAATAGATGATGTAAAGCTTAAAAACTATGAAATAGTTAATGTTAAAAATAACGCTTTTAAAAATGTTAAATTAGAAAAAGAAACTTATGAAAATTATTTAAAACTTAAAGAAAATTTATCAAACAAAAATTATTATATAAACATAAGAAGTGGATATAGAACACTTAAAGAATCTGAAGAAATATTTGAAGAATATAAAAATGTAAAAGGCTTAGATTATGCTAATAAATATGTAGCTAAAGCGGGCACAAGTGAACATAACACTGGTCTTTCTATGGATATAGTAATATCAACAGATAGTACAAGTATTACAAATAATTATGATAGTGATGAGTATTTTTACTTGGAAAATATAGCTTATTTATATGGTTTTATAATAAGATATCCAAAAGATAAAGAAGAAGTTACGGGATACTCTTACGAGCCTTGGCATCTTAGATACGTTGGTAAAGATTTAGCAAAATACTTAAAAAAGAATAATTTAACGCTTGAAGAATATTATGAAAATAAATAAAGAAGCTCTAATTATAAGAACTTCTTTTTATTTCCAATCTTTATATAATCCAAGGTCATATACCAAAGAATAACCCATATCAATTATTTTTAAGCTTATATCTTTGCTTTCTTTTTTGGAATCAGAATAAACTACAACTATAGAGTCTTTACTAACCTCATTTATAATGGTATCTATCCTCTTCGAAGGAATGTTAATTGCATCTTTAATGTGATTTTTATTATATTTTTTCTCACTTCTTACATCTATAATTATCGTATTTCCTTCTTTAACTAATTTTTCAGTTTTAGACTGATTTATAGTTTTATAAGTAGCCTTATATTCATCTGCTATCTTATAATCAGCTTTGCAACCAGATAATAAAACTAAGCATAGAATTATAAATAGTGTTCTTCTCATTTACTACCACCTACCATAATAAAATTATAACATTTTTTTCAAATATTTAAATATTTAAATTGTAATATATATCTTTTTATGATATAATTTACTTGTTTTCACTTAGGGGATTAGTTAAATGGTATAATAATGGTCTCCAAAACCACTGTTGGGAGTTCGATTCTCTCATCCCCTGCCATTTGATAGCAAATCGACTTTTTAAAGTCGTTTTTTTATGCGCTTTTTAGCGAAAAACAATTATCCAAAAGACCACTGTTGTTATATTCATATCATATTGGTGGCATAATTAAAAATACGAAGCATATTCAAACAATATAAAACATTTTAAAAGCAGATTGGAAAACACATTAATATATAGATGTGTTTACAATTAAAAGAACTGTTTTCCACGTACCCATTTTCGATTCTTTTATTTTAAATTTTTACAAGCAATAATAATTTTAAAATGAAAAAAATATTGAATTTTGATAAGTTTTTTCATTTAAATGAAAAAATTTTACTTTTGTGTGATAACGATATATAATTTAAGTAGAGGTGAAAAGTATGATAGAACGTACAGAATATTTAGATTTTCTAAAAAAATTAAAAGACAAAAACATAATAAAGGTTGTTAACGGAATAAGAAGATGTGGTAAATCAACATTATTCGAGTTATATAAAAAATATTTATTAGAAAATGGCGTAAATAAAAATCAAATAATTAGTCTAAATTTTGAGAATCCAAAAGATATGATTTTTAATGATTGGAAAGAATTATATACCTATATAGAAGATAAACTATTACCAGATAAAATGAATTATATATTTTTAGATGAAATACAAGTTATCCCAAATTTTGAAAAAACAGTAGATGGACTTTTCATAAATAAAAACGTTGATTTATATATAACTGGTTCTAACTCTTATATGCTATCTGGCGAACTTGCAACTTATTTAACTGGTAGATATATGCAAATTCATATGTTACCATTATCATTCAAAGAATATTTAAATCATTATGGTAGTGACAATGAACTTAAAAAGTATGATACTTACATACAAAATGGTGGTTTTCCATATTTATTAAATTTAAATGAAGATAGAGATCTAATAAGAAACTATTTAGATGGAATATATAATACTGTCTTAATGAAGGATGTTATTTCAAGAAATAACATTAAAGATACAATGATGTTAGAAAGTATAATAAAATTTATATTTAATAATATTGGTCAATTAGTTTCTACTAACAAAATAAGTAATACCTTAAACTCTAATAACAGGAAAAATTCCGTTAATACAGTAGAAAATTATCTGACAAACTTAATTGATAGCTACATAATATATAAAATATCTAGATATGATATAAAGGGAAAAGAATATCTAAAAACTGGAGATAAATATTATGTTTGTGATTTAGGATTAAGGAATTATTTATTAGGCGGAGTTAAAGATTATGGTAGTATTTTAGAAAATATAATATTTTTAGAATTAAAAAGAAAAGGTTATGAAATATATACAAGTAGCCTTATCAGTTCGTGATGAAGATACTCTAAAAAGAGAATTGACTTCTTTAAAAAATATAAAAGATAATTATCCTAAATACTTAATAACACTAGATTATGACACAAATGATTTTGATGGTATAAAACAAATAAGTGCTATTGATTTCTTAACTAGAAGAACAAATTTATAAATATTAAAAATTTAACTATTTCGGGCATCAACTCCAAAACCACTGTTGGGAGTTCAATTCTCTCATCACCTACCATTTAGATATTTTAAGTCGAATTATAGAATTCGACTTTTTTTATTAGTATTGTAAATTATACTGCTTAAAAAAACAAAGAATTTAGATGATTTCTAAATTCTTTTTATATTCTCTTATTATTAAATAAATGATAATTAATATACATAATAATCAGTAGGTTTAAATAACAAAATAATAAAGTCTACAATTACTCCAATACCACATAATCCACCAGTAAATAAATATAATATGCCCATACCAGTTTTTCCTTCGTAAAACTTATGTGCACCAAATATTCCCAAGAAAATGCATAAAACCAAAGCTACCCACTTATTTCTTAGTACGCTTACGCTTCCACTAGTTGCTACCGCACTTGCAGAAACATTATTGTTATTATTAATAATTACCTTATCATCTGTCGCTTTTTTTAACTCTTCTACTTGTCTCCCACATTTAGTACATATAACTGCATCAAAAGGTATTTTTTCTCCACAATGCTTACAAAATTTAGTTCGTTCTTGTATACTACTAGGTTGTTTTTCTATATTATTAGTTTGTTCTTGTACATTATTTTCTTTTTCCACTATATACACCTCTCTTACATAATATATGTTAGCATATTTTTATCTTGCAGTAAATAGTTCCTGTGAATATTTTGCAGTAAATAATACCATAGTTTATATAGGAGACAAATTATGGAAATAAAATTTAACAATTTAAAAGATTTGTTAACGTTTAATATTAAATATTACAGATATATAAATAATTATTCGCAAGAAAAACTTGCTGAATTAAGTAAATTAAGTTCTAGATACATAACTGATGTTGAACGTGGAATACACTGTCCTACCATTCCCAAACTAGAAAATATTTCCAAAGCTTTAAACATTGAACCATATCAATTATTTATTAATATTGATAGAGATGAAGAAATTATTAATAAAATTAAAAGTGGAAGACAATATAATCAAAGATAAAAGTTCAGAAAAAACATGTTTAATTATAAAATAGCACTAAAAAAGAATTTAGAAAGTTACTCTAAATTCTTTTTATTTACTTAATTTATATCTTTGAATTATTTTTCATGTTATTCAAAAAATCATATATTTCAGTATAATTATCAAAGTATTTATAAATTGTTAAAATTTCTTTTTTGTAATTTTTATTACCTATCTTTTCAATATAATCACATTTTATTTCATATCTATTCTTATACTCTTTAATTTCATAAACATTTATTATTTCTATATATGAATATAAATCACTTAAATTAAAATCACCAGCTGATATTTTATCTTTAATTGAATTATCATCTGAATTCATACTAAGAAGATTATATGCACTTCCAATCAAACTTAATAATACATTAGAAGTTCCAAAATTAACTAAATTAAAATCTCTAACAAATTTTAATGAAAAAAATTTATTATTAATTATTGTATAACATCTATCACTAAATATATGTTTGTTTCCCAAGATATCGCTAAAGAAAATCATTAAATAATAGAAACAAGGAAAGAAAATTATTGTTGATAAAACAATTGCAGCAGCCACAACATACATAACAATATCATTATTTTCAAAAGATGAAGAAGGTATCATCGAACATATAATGCATATAACTTCAATCAACAAAAAAATAAGTGTTTTTTTTAATAGATCATTACGATTTTCTTTTTCTACTTTTTTAAACAAATCATCATTATATAAAAATACTTTTGTATTGGTATTCATACTATCAGGAATAATATTATTTTCATTTTGCTCTATATTTTCTACTTTACTTCCACAATTGGGACAATATTGACTGTTTTCTTCTAGCCATATTCCGCACTTATTACACATCATACTACTAATTCCTCCTTTATTTTACATGTTTCTAATCTCATAGCACTTAATTATGACAGGTTTTAAATATCCAATAATTAAACGCCTATTATAGATCTTATAATTCCAACAATAAGAGAATAAATTAATAAACATATTATCGAAATTCCTATGCTTGGTTTACCTTTTTTGC
>CAVAWS010000084.1:0-12456 GCA_963592455.1 Paratractidigestivibacter sp.
ATATTCTCTTGTATTTTCTTTAAAAACCTCATACTTATCATAAACTATCGGATTAACAGTATGAAACTTACCTTTTATTTTTTTATTATATAACATTTTCCCATCATCAAAATAATGATATCTATGATAATTGCTAGGTGTTAATCTAAATATAATTAAATCTCCATTTGCGTACTTTTTGGCAAGTTTATCATCATCTAAAATAGAAGATATACTATACACACTATTTTTAACACTAAATAATAAATCATCAGTTATTTTATAATGAGTAACATATGAATCACATGGAGATGACAAACTGTTTTTATTATCATCAAACACTCTTCTTCCTTTTTTTACTTTTCTAGTAAAAAAGTCATTAAAACTAGTATATTTTTTATCTTCATACTCATTCATATCAATATTGTTATTCTTTATAAATTTTTTTATCATAACACAAGATAATTTTGTATCCATAAACCATCCTACAACCTTAGATACAAAAGGATTTATAAATATTAGTTTTAAAAATATTCTACCTAACTTTGTATTATATAAAAAAAGTAATCCCCTATTTGGATTATTTTTCATTAATGCCTCACCGAGAATATAATTGCTATACCAACAACTGCTAGTATAGAACATATTACATACCAATACTCAGATGGTTTTTTTAGCTTAAAGTTAGATACAAATAAAATAGCCACTATAAACATAACCCATGGATATGCTAAATTAAAAGTTTTAGTTGATATTAAAAATTTTAAAAAGTATATTAGTGGTAATATAATTGCCACGTTAGTAACAGGCAATCCATAATAATAATCATCTTTTTTATTTTTTAAAAAGCTCTTCTTTTCTAAAGTTAAGACATTAAAGTAAGCTAATCTTATAACAGCACATATACCATATAATATATATATTGCTATATCAAACTTATTAGTAAATCCCATGCAAATACCAAGTACTATTGGAAACACTCCATAGCATACAACATCACAAAGTGAATCGATTTGTACTCCAAAATTCTTTTCACTATCACTTCTTTTTACATTTCTTGCAACCGCTCCATCAAATAAGTCACAAATACCAGATAATATTAAACATACAAAGGCTAAAGAAATATTTCCAGTAAATGCAACATAAATTCCAAATATAGAAAATGAAAGTCCTAAATAAGTTAAAATAACTGATACATTATAATATCCTACAAACATAATTACTACTCCTTAATGCATATTTTTACAAATTAATTATATCATAAGAATAGAAATAATAAAATAAAAAAGAAGAAATTAATCTTCTTTTTTACCCTCTGGTTTCATCATTGGGAACAACACAACATCTCTAATAGATGGTTGATTATAAATTAACATCATTAATCTATCTATTCCAAATCCTAATCCTGAAATAGGTGGCATACCTTGTTCCATAGAAAGCAGAAAATCATAGTCCATATCCATCGTTTCCTCATCACCTAATGCCTTAGCTTTTAACTGAGCTTCAAAAGCTTCTTTTTGAGTCTTAGGATTTACTAATTCTGAATATGCTTTACAAAGTTCTGAACCTGCTGCTACAACTTGGAACATATCAACTGTTCTATTATCATTATCATTTCTTCTAGTAAGAGGCATCATAACAGCTGGATAATTATATATAATAGTTGGTTCTACTATGTTAGCGCGAATCTTCTTTTTATATACAAAATCAATTACTTGAGTAACAGATTTATACTCTTCTAAATCCTCTAACGTAAATAATTTCTTAGAAGTAATTTTTTCTTTTAAAACATCAACGTCATCAACATCTAAAAAGTCAAAACCAAATAAATCTCTCATTGTTTCTACATAATTTATTCTAGTCCATTTTTCCTTAGAAAAATCAATTATATTTCCTTGATACTCTAAAGTCTCAGTACCAACTAACTCATTTAACATAGACTTAATAAACTTTTTATAAAAAGAAATAGTATCCTCAAAATTCCAGTAAGAAACATACCATTCTACCTGAGTAAACTCTTGTAAGTGTTGTGGATCCATTCCCTCGTTTCTAAAACACTTAGCAACTTCATAAACCCTGTCATAACCAGCTGCTATACATTGTTTTAAATATGTTTCTGGAGCTATTCTTAAGTTACAATCTAAATCAAGTGCATTATGATGAGTGAAAAATGGCTTAGCAGATGCGCCTGATACAGCAGTTTGAAGTATTGGAGTTTCAACCTCTAAAAATCCGTTTTCTCCTAGGAACTTATGTATAAAAGCATACATTTTACTTCTTCCTAAGAATACACGTCTTGATTCTTCATTTGATATTAAATCAACATATCTTTGACGATATTTTAACTCTGGATCATTAAGTCCATGAAACTTATCAGGAAGCGGTCTTAATGCCTTACCTAAAAATTCAAATGAATGAACTCTTAAAGTTTTTTCACCCGTTTGAGTAGTAAACATTTCGCCTGTTGCACCAATAAAGTCTCCTGTATCAATTAACTTCTTAAAGAACTGATACTTATCTTCTCCAACTATATCAACTCTAAGTTCTAACTGAATAGAACCTTCTAAATCTCTAATTCTTATAAAACTTAGCTTACCCATCTTTCTAGCAAAAACTATTCTACCTGCTAAAGAAACATCTGTTGTATCATCTTCTAATAAAGCAGCTTCTTTTAATGTATGAGTTCTTTCAAACTTTTCTGGATAAGGATTACATACCTTACTTATTTGTTCTAACTTTTCTCTTCTAACTAATTCTTGTTCACTTGCGTTTTTCATATATTCTACTCCCCTCGCCTGTTATATTATAACATAATTTTTTATATTTAAAAGAATTATTTGCTATTAGTACATTTATAACCAGATTTTTTTAGATTTTTAATTAACTTATCATAAGTAGTATTTGATTTAAAACTAATATAGCTAATAGGCGTTATCTTATCATCATTTTTATCTACCTTCTTAAAATCTATCTTAGTAAAATCATAATAACTATATACACTTATTTGATTATCGCTTATCTCATATGTATGAGTAAAACCTTTCATACCATTAGAATTTACTATAACTGGTATTTTTTCTTCTTTTATTACGTTAATTTGATTCTTAAACTCATCAGTTTTAGCTGTATATGTATATGTTCCATGTATATAAGTTATATTATTTGATCTATGTGAAATTAAATACTCATCATGTGTTTTATAACCAGTATCCGTTGCATCATATGAGCAGCTAACCTTACTTTCTTTATTAGTATTATAAAGTATAACAGCAATAAATATTATAAAGATAAGTGCTACTACACCTAAGAAAACAAACTTAGTATTTAACTTACTAAAATCTATTTTTATACTATTATTATTTTTATCTTTACTCACTTTATTCTTAGCATCTGTACTCTTTTTCATACCAAGATTATTACTTATTGGTAAATCTTTTTTATCTTCTATAATACTATTATTTAATTCTTTTGCATCTATTACACTATCTTCTTTAGCTTCATTATTTATATTTTCTTCCCTTAGTTCATTATTTTCTTTAATACTATTATCTATTATATTATTTGTTGCAATGTTATCTTCTTTGGTTTCATTATTTATAATTTCTTTTTTTATTTCGTTATCATTATTAATACTAATATCAAACATTTCTTCATCTAAAGCATTATCTCTTATTAAAGAATCTATCATGTCTTCATTTATATCATTTTTTTTATTTTCTAAAACATTATCATCCTTATCAGTAAAAACAGGTACTATTACCTTATCTTTTCCATCAGAAAACACTGGTTTTTCTCTTTTTACTTCCTCTTCATCTAAAGACTCTCCAAATAAATCCTCTAAGGCCTTTTCAACATCACTTTTATTATCCATAGCAAGCCTCCCATTATCAATATAAGTATATCAAAAACGTAAAAAAAAGAAAAGGCTTATTTCTTCACTTCGTTATTCTTTATTATAAATAAGCTGTTTCCTTTTAAAAACGCATAAAATATATCTTCTACGTATAAATTCTTATTTCTTAATGTATCTAAAAGCCACTTTTTACTTTTATTTACATTATACAAATTACCAAACTCTACCTTACCATCTAGTATTATAGGAAGAGGATATACATTTTTATCCTTATCATCTTTTTTAAACACAGATAATTTTCCGTTAGTTTCTAAGATGGCATAATCAACCTCATCAATAGACCTAACATCTTTCTCCCTTAATTGTAATAGCAAGTCATCTAGAGTGTATTTTTGATCAACCATGTTCTTAAAATTTATTATTCCCTTTTTTATAATTACTGATGGTCTTCCGTCTACTATGTTTCTAAACTTATTACTCTTAAGTGATAATTTTGCAATTATTAGCTGCAGAAACACAAGTACTAAAACAGGTAATAAATGAAGTATAAAGCCTGTTTTCTTCTCTAAAGCAAGAGCAACAAGCTCTGCAATAAGTATAAATACAACAAGATCAAATGTTCCTAACTGGCCTACTTCTCTTTTTCCCATTGCTCTAAAAATAATCGCAACTAAAACGTATATTATGATGGTCTTAATAATAATATCAATCATAAAGTATCATCTCCATTATTATTATGATTTATTCATAAATTAATATTCAAAATAATAAGATAAATTAGAGGTGTGATATGAAAAAATGTTTATTAGGTTTTCTATATACTTTTTTATTTTTAATAGTTGGATGTTTCATTAGTACATTATTATATTACTTTAATATTTTAAGCGATAAAGCAAATACCATATTTTTATATATAATAATTATACTATCTAGTATAATAGGTTCTGTAAAATTCAGCAGACACTTAAAATATAGAGGCATTATAAATGGATTAATTTTTTATTTAGTATGCATTATATTATTTATTTTATCCTCTGTTATTATATTTAAAAGTAATTTCAGTTTAAAAAACTTAGTTTATTACCTAGTAATGTTACTTTCATCTGTTTTAGGTGGAATAATAGGTAAAAACAAAGAAGAAATAGACGAGTAACTCGCCTATTTTTCATTTCTATACTTACTAATAAAATCCTTTTTATACTCATAAAACTTATCATCTCTAATAGATTGTCTTATCTCTTCCATTTCCTTAATTAAAAATCTAATATTATGAATAGATAAAAGTCTACCACCATTTACTTCACCTGCTGTAATTAAATGTCTAACGTATGCCTTGGTAAAGTTCTTACAAGTATAGCAATCACATGTATCATCAAGTGGTGTAAAATCTTCCTTATACTTAGCATTTTTAATGTTTATTCTACCATGCCTTGTAAATAAATTACCATGTCTTGCTAATCTAGTTGGAAGAACGCAATCAAACATGTCGATACCACGAGACACTCCCTCTAATAAGTCAATTGGCTCTCCAACACCCATTAAATATCTAGGTTTATCCTTTGGAAGATACTTTGTTGCATAAGTAATCATATTATACATAATGTCCTTTGGTTCTCCAACTGATGTACCACCTATTGAATATCCGTCAAAGTCCATTTCAGCTGTTTTAATAGCACTCTTTTTTCTTTGATCTTCAAACTCTCCACCTTGTACTATACCGAATAAAGACTGATTAGAATTATTAAAAACGTCTTTGCCACGTTTTGCCCAACGAAGAGTTCTATCAACTGATTTTTCTACATAACTTCTAGTTGCTGGATAAGGAATACACTCATCAAAACTCATCGCTATATCAGAATCTAACTTATTTTGTATTTCAATTGATTTTTCTGGTGTTAAAAATAAGTTCTTACCATCAATATGGCTCTTAAACTTAACGCCTTCTTCTGTTATATCCTTTGGTTTCGCAAGTGAAAATACCTGAAATCCTCCAGAATCAGTAAGTGTTGGTCCATCATAATTCATAAACTTATTAAGCCCTCCAGCTTTATTTACAATGTCCTCACCAGGTCTTAACCATAAATGATAAGTGTTTGAAAGTACAACAGCACTACCACATGCCTTTAATTCCTCTGGCATTAATGTCTTGACATTTGCAAGTGTTCCAACTGGCATAAATAAAGGAGTTTCGTAATCCCCATGATTAGTATGTAATATACCTAATCTAACGTTTTCATCACCATTATTATTTTTTATTAACTCATACTTAATTTTTGACATAATATCACCTTTTTTAAGTATAACAAAAATAACAAAAGAAAGCTACCTAATAATGGTAGCTTAATTACTTTTTCATTTTTTAGTTTTATATATAAAATATTAAACATCATTTTACAGTTCTAAAAGAATATTGTATTGAACAAAAAAATTAATGATCATTATCATTAACTTTTTTCATAATCCTATTTTATGTTATGTTTTGCTATATTTCTATACTTTTTTTGAATGCACGTACCATCAATCTTATATATTGCTACTCCATTTATATCATTATATAAATTCAAACACCTCTCCAGGATATCATTTACAGAAATAATAAAACCATCAATTGTTTTACAATATGCGCCAATTGAATATTTATTATTATTTTCAAAATACACAATTCTATAACCTTCAACGTATTTTTTACCATTTCCTGCATCAGCTAATTTCTCAGTTAAAATATTCATAAGCCAACGACTCCTATCTATAATGGACATTATAATATATTTTATTTAATAATAATTATAAATTTATTTTTATAGCAATGTCATCTTAATTACTTTTAGTCTTTTTATTGTTTTTATTATTTACTTTTTTTAATATCTTTCTAGCACCTTTCATAGATTCTTTAGCAGCTTTAACAGTTGCATATTTAACTGTTTCTCTTCCCATTAAAAATAAATAACTTGCTTTTGGAATGCTAACAGTTCCTTCTTTTTTATCTATGTATAGGTTCTTAGAATCAGAACTTGTTATATCATCTTGTTTTAAGGTATCATCTTTTAATTTCCTTAACGCATCTATTTTCATATCACAAACAACATCAAGCATTTCTAAAGATAAAATTATGTCGCTTAAACTAGTATCATTAATTTCTTTTTTTAAATATAATTCTTTTACCTTTAATTTAAGTGCTATTAAATCACCCTTGTACTTTAAATACTTTTTAGCATTACTAAGTAACTCTTTTATATTTTCGTCCTTAACGCATATTACGTCTTTTAAAGATAAAACACCATTTATTAAATCATTTTTAACACTTTCTTTTATTTCTTTGTTTTCTAAAGAAAGACTATTAGTAACACTACTTGCTATTTCAATTGCACTTTCTACTTCTGCTTTATTATTATAGTCTAACCCCGATTCTTTTCTTATGTTATATAATCTTTGTTCTTTTAACATATCGTTATCTCCTTTTAATAATATTTAAACTACTATTTAATAAACATGCAATCACCAAATGAGAAGAATCTATATTTTTCTTCAACGGCATGTTTATATGCATTAAGTACATTTTCTTTGCCAGCTAATGCACTAATAAGCATTATAAGAGTTGATTTTGGTAAATGAAAATTAGTCAATAATGCATCTATTCCATGAAACTCATAACCAGGATATATAAATATCTTAGTATTACCACTTTGCGCTTTAAACTTTCCATTAGAATCAGCTACTGTTTCTAATACCCTAGTTGATGTTGTACCTACCGCAACTATTCTCTTACCTTTTTTTCTTGTATCATTTAAAAGGTCTGCTACATCCTTACTTAATATATAATACTCAGAATGCATGTCGTGTTTTGTAACATCACTAACTGCAACAGGTCTAAATGTACCAAGTCCAACGTGAAGCGTTACATAAGCTACATTCACGCCCTTTTTCTTAACTTTTTCTAGATATTCCTTAGTAAAATGAAGACCCGCTGTTGGAGCTGCTGCAGAGCCTGGATTCTTAGCATAAACAGTTTGATATCTATCTTTATCATCTAATTTTTCCGTAATATATGGTGGAAGTGGCATTTCGCCTAGTCTGTCTAATATTTCTAAAAAGATTTCATCATATATAAACTTATAATGTCTTATACCATCTTCACCTGCGAAAACACATTTGCATGATAGCTCATCAGAAAACTTAACTATAGTACCTTCCTTTATTCTTTTAGCAGGCTTTGTAAGACATTCCCATGTATCATCACCTAAGTCTTTTAACATTAAAACCTCGATAACAGCACCTGTATCTGGTTTATGTCCAATAAGTCTTGCAGGGATTACCTTTGTATCATTAAGTACAAGTGTATCTCCTTCGTTTAAATAATCTATTAAATCAGTAAAGTGTTTATCAGCATAATCTCCTGTTTTTTTATCAAGAACCATCATACGTGATGCGTTTCTATCTTTAAGAGGTGTTTGTGCAATTAACTCTTTAGGTAAATCATAATCAAAATCTTCTGTTTTCATAGGCATTCCTCCAAAATGTTTAAATAATACTTTTTATTATAGTCTTTTTTTACTAAAATAGCAATTTATTTTTATCCTTTGGAACATAACATTGATCTATAATATTAAATGAAAACTCAATTTTTTTAACAAGCGTAGAATTAGATAATAATATGTTTTTAAGCGTATTAATTAGTTCTTCTTTATTGATAGAATTTTCAATCTTAAAAATAACTGAATCAAGTTCATCTAACCAATATCTAGCCTTTTTAATTTGTTCTTCATTACTAGAATTAAGTATTATTACGCAAAGAATTGTAACGTTTTCATATAAATAATTATATATATCTTCTGCAGTTTCAAGTTTTAATGCTTTATGAATCTTTATATTTGGTTTTAAGCATTCTTCTACTTCTTTTCTTACCTCATAATTAATAGATGTACTCTTATCTTCATTATAATTGTCAAAAGAAGTTGATAATAATTGTACTATCTTTTTATTATCATATGACAAACTATAAAGTTTATCTTTCATGTCTTTATCAAACATTACGTTTAAAATAGGATCTAAAACATTGATATTATCATCTATATATAACATAAAAAAGCTAATTATTATACTTAAATCTCTTTTTTTTAATTCGTTTACTTTAAAACCTAGTTTTCTATATAAATGATACATATATAAGATAATCATTTGCTTGTTTGCATAGTCTTCTTTTTGTTCATCTTCCCTAAAATCACTAAACATATCATAAATTTTATCTAAAAACTCGTTTAAACAGATGGTATCTTTATCATCCATATTATTAAATACTTCATTTATATTTTTATAATTTTCTTTTAAATACTCATAATTATCGTCTTCTAAAAAAGTTTTAGTAACATCATTTGAAACACTATAATAATTATCATAATCATCCATTAATTTTTTTAATTTTTCATTATTTATTTTGTTTTCTTTAAACTTAAGAATTTCTACCATTAGTTATTTTCCTTATCAATATTTAAGTGTTTATATGCCATGTCCGTAACTATCCTACCCCTTGGTGTTCTTTTTAAATATCCTATTTGCAAAAGATATGGTTCACAAACATCCTCTATTGTTGATACTTCTTCACCAATAGATGCTGCTATAGCTTCTATTCCAACAGGGCCTCCGTTAAATTTATAAATAATTGTTTTTAATAACTCATAATCAACCTCATCAAGTCCTAATTTATCTACCTTTAATGAGTCAAGTGCATACTTAGTAATATCAACTGTAATTGTTCCATCACCTTTAACTAGTGCAAAATCACTAACTCTTTTTAACAGTCTATTTGCTATTCTAGGAGTTCTTCTACATCTATTAGCAAGTTCATGAGCGGCTTCATCAGATATTTCTAAATTTAAAACCCTAGCACTTCTTTTAATTATCTTAGTAATTTCGTCTATAGTATAATAATTAAGTTTTGATACTATTCCAAAACGATCTCTTAAAGGTGCTGATAAATCACCAGCTCTTGTTGTTGCTCCAACTAATGTAAAATGTGGTAAATCTATTCTTAAATTCCTATTAGATCCTTCACCACCAACAATTATGTCAAGTGTAAAATCCTCCATTGCAGAATAAAGTATTTCCTCAACAAACCTTGGAATACGATGTATTTCATCAATGAATAATACATCTCCTTCCTCTAAAGAAGAAAGTATTGCAGCTAAATCACCAGACTTTTCTATAGCAGGGCCTGAGGCTGTTTTAATATTAGCTCCCATCTCATTTGCTATTACATAAGATAAAGTAGTTTTACCAAGACCAGGAGGGCCATATAATAAAACGTGATCTAACGCTTCCCCGCGGATTTTAGCAGCTTCTATAAATATTCTAATGTTTTCCTTAATATCTTTTTGACCAATATATTCATCTAACATTTGTGGTCTAATTGCTGATTCAAAACTGTCTTCTTTTAACTTATCACTTGTAATTAATCTTGTGTCCATAAATACTTCCTTTCTTTTATAATGTCATATATTTCTTTCCAAGTATCTACCTTATAACCAGCTTTATTCTTATTTAAAACGCCATTATATAAAATACAATTCCCATTATTTTTAGTTATTTTCTCATATACATCATAATCATCATCTATCATAACATCTAATGAAAGCTTTTTATAAATATCATACTTATAATCAGATCCAAAAAATATGTCAGTATAGAAAATACCCTCTTTTTTCAAGTAGAAAATAGTCCTACTTTCTATGTTATTAACCCTTCTATCACATCTTGATGTAATAAAATATATTTCATTTTTTTCATTATAAAGCTTATTTATTATATCTTTTGCATCATCTTCTAAAGGCAAGGTATCAAAAATCTCTTTTTCATGTAAAGCAGAAAACTCATACTGACTTATTTTATCTAAGTTATCCATACTCTTATTATACAATTTTTCATAAATTAAAGATGTTTTAAAAAACGTTTTTGTAATTGTGTTATCTATGTCTATACCAATTTTCATAAACACCTACTTAAGAAGTAATTTTAACGCTTCTTTAACTTGTTTTTCTAAAGAAATAGATGAATCTATTTGAGGTAAAACTTTCTTGATATCATTAGGTTTATAACCAAGCGATTTAAGAGTTTCTGTAAGCTCAGTAAAATCCTCTTTCAAATTACTTTGATCACTAGCTAATTTACCTTTTAAATCAAGTATAATTTGTCTTGCAACCTTATCACCAATCTTAGGAAACTTCTTCAAATAATTAATATTACCTTCTTCTATGGCATTTAAAATCGATGACATATTATCCCCAGAAAGCATTGGAAGAGCCATTTTACAGCCAAGGCCTTTAACACTAATAAGTTTTAAAAACAACATTTTATCCTCTTTTGATTTAAATCCATACAAAGTATTTTCATCTTCCCTTATTTGTTGATATAAATAAATTGTTACTTCTTCATTTAATTTATAAGAATATGGATTAGAAACAAAAACCATATATCCTATACCATTATTTTCTACTACAACATAACTAGTTTCTATAATAGTTATAATACCTTTTATATACGAATACATATTTTATACCTTCCTTGTTTATCATTTACTACCACTTAATTTTATCACGAACATTTGTATTTGTAAATGACTAAAAAAAGAAAATTAAAAAAAGTCCCATATAATTTATTTACATAGGCACTTTTTATCAAAATAATTATTATTATAATATCGCTTTTTTAATAGTAACAATGTATTTTAATATAATAATTTAATTTCCTTATTAAGTATTTTCTTAGTTTTTAAAACAGCATCAGTAAACTTTATATCTTTATTTTGAAATTCATACTTAATGCTCATATCATTCCATAGTGCTAAATGATTTTCTATGTAACAATCATCCATAAAATTAACATTTACATCTAGTAAATTTATTTTATCTCTATCACAAAGCATCTTTTTAAAAAACAATGATAATTTATCTTCGTCATATAATTCATTTGATAAATTATATATATCATAGAAATCTTTTACTCGTGTATTTAGTTTATTTTTATCATTTGATTCTACTATAATACAAAGTTTTTCAGCTAAATGTTCTTCTAAAGACGGTGTGTATATTTTAAATGGATTATCATTTTTAAAAACTGGTAATACCTCCATTAAATTCTTTTCATATATGGTTTTAGATAATTCTTGAAAATCTACCGAAATCGGGTGCTTAATTCTACCATAATTAGCAGATAAAGATAATTTTATAATACCTGTTTTAGTTCTTTTAGGAAGAGAATTAAGTTCAAATATTAATTCATTATTAGAATCATACATAGCCTTATATAAGGTTAAAATAGGTTCTCTATGATACTTTGTAGAGACAATATCTATATCAGTAATAGGCCTTGATAAATAGTTTAAATGACACAAATTAGAAAAGCTTCCTTTTACATATAATTCATCATATGAAATTTTGCTTATTCTTTCTAATAAAATTCTTGAAAAAAAAGTATTATAAGTATTTTTTATTGATATACCAAGTCTTTTTGATTCACTTTTTAAATAACTTCTTAACATAGCATCATTATTAAAGTTCATTTTATCCCTTCTTTTTTATAAAACAAAAAAGAGCAAGCTTTAACTTGCTCTTTAATTATTAGTAATTAAGTTT